>JAIQGI010000046.1 GCA_020072565.1 Terriglobia bacterium | reverse complement strand
TTTCTGCATAAAGTCGGAAGGCCGAAGTGTAGATCGCAATTCAAATCGATTACGGTCGTTTCTTGATGCAACTCAATGGAACACTGTGGGTTGCTAGATTTCTAAATTTGCTCAGTGGGACAGCAGTGGGACGCCACCCGTTTTTGACCGGGATTCAAGCGATCCGCGAACTCCCTTTTCTTGGCCGGCCGATGGGGTGCGCGCGCAGAATGCGGCCCAGGCGGGATTCGAGATCAGCGACAAACTTCTCCCCTCCTGCAGGACGCCCGGTGCGCGTGTTTCGCCGAAGCGTGGCGAGCGTCTTTTCATCCTCACTTTCAGCGAGCCACGCCGACCAATCTGATGTCTCGGCTGGCTGTGGTGACGGCAAGGGAGACAGCAACGGGTCGCTGCGCAGGCCGCAGTGGGCAGCGGCGCTGCTCCAGGGGTAATGCTCGGCCCTCGAGACGATGCGTGCGCGTACGGGATTTCGTTCGACGTACCGAATGGAAGCCCAGAAGTGCGGAACATCCAGCGGGCAGGAAAAGAATCGCCCTTGCCACAATCGGCCGCTGATTCCCAGGTTCCAGTTGATGTACTGGGCATAGCGCAGATCCAAAGGCATAAAGACCAGGGCCAAGGATTGAGCGCGCAGGGGTATCGCGACAAGATGGACATGATTAGTCATGAGACAATACGCCAGCGTCAGCAACTCGTACTTGGTGGCATATTCCAGCAGTAGGTGAAGATACCGCTGGCGGTTATCATCACAGAAGAAAACGTTTTCGCGGCGATTGCCTCGCTGTGTCAAGTGGTGTGGAACTCCAGGAACAACAACTCTCGCCATTCTCGGCATAAGGCCCTTTTCTACAGAAAGAAATAGGTTGACGTCCCCATTTAGATTCCTGCTTTACAGTCCCTGGATCCAGTAGGTGCGGTCGAGGGTGCGGTACTGGATGGCTTCCGAGACGTGGCGCGCCTGGATCTTGTCGGAGCCTTCCAGGTCGGCGATGGTGCGCGAGACGCGCAGGATGCGGTCGTAAGCTCGGGCGGAAAGACCGAGCCTGGTGATGGCATTCTCCATCTGCTTCTCGCACTCGGCGTCGAGCTTGCAGAAGCGGCGCAGCGTGCGGGGCGTCATCTGGGTGTTGCAGAACTGGCCGAAGGGCTCCAGGCGCCGGAGCTGGCGCTGGCGCGCGGCCAGGATGCGCTCCCGGATCACGGCCGACTCCTCGGCTTTCTCGTCCTCGGCCAGCTCTTTGTACTTCACCGCCGGGACCTGAATATGCAGATCGATGCGATCGAGCAACGGCCCGGATATCCTCGCCAGGTAGCGCTGGATCAGCGGCGGCGTGCAGGTGCACTGGTGCAGCGGATCACCGAAAAAGCCGCACTGGCAGGGATTCATTGCCGCCGCGAGCATGAAACGCGCCGGAAAAGTCAGCGACATCGAGGCGCGGCTGATCGTGACCTCGCCGTCCTCTAGCGGCTGACGCAGCACGTCGAGCACGTGGCGCTGGAACTCGGGCAGTTCATCCAGGAACAGAACCCCGTTGTGCGCCAGGCTGACCTCGCCCGGGCGCGGCAAAGTACCGCCACCGATCAGCCCGGCATTGGAGATCGTGTGGTGCGGGGAGCGAAATGGCCGCGTGCCGATCAGCCCGTCTTTCTCCGAGAGCAAGCCGGCGACGGAATGAATCTTGGTGGTCTCGATGGCCTCGTCGAAGCCCATGGCCGGCAGTATGGTCGGCAGCCGGCGCGCCAGCATCGTCTTGCCCGAACCGGGCGGGCCAATGAGTATGATGTTGTGCCCGCCCGCCGTTGCGACCTCCATGGCGCGCTTGGCCTGGTACTGTCCTTTGACGTCTTTGAAATCGATGCCGTAGGTGCTGCTTTGCGCCAGAAGCTGTTTGCGGTCGACAATGAGAGGGATCCAGGGTTCCCTGCCGTTGAGCAACTCGACGACGTGCGACAGCGAACGCGCCGCATACGCACGCACGCCGTCCACGACGGCGGCCTCGCGCGCGTTCGCCTCCGGAACGATCAGATGGCCGATGCCCCGTTCACGCGCCATCACCGCCATCGAGAGCGTCCCCTTGACCGGCCGAACCGACCCGTCCAGCGACAGCTCGCCCAGAAAAAGGAACTCTGAAAGATTCTGCGCACGGACGCATCCCGAGGCGCCCAGGATGCCGACCGCCATGGGCAGATCGAAGGCCGAACCTTCCTTCTTTACATCTGCCGGCGCCAGATTGATCGTGATGTGCTGCGGAGGAAGCGGATACCCGCAATTGCGCAGCGCCGCCTTCACCCGCTCGCTGCTCTCCCGGACGGCAGTGTCCGGCAGGCCGACGGTCATCAGGTTCAGCTTCTGACCGCTGCTGAGATCGACCTCGACGGAAATCGGGTAGGCTGTGATCCCGAAGACGGCGGCTGACTGGACACGGAAGAGCATGGCGCGAAGTAGCCCCTTTATGCTCTATCCAACTGCCGGACACCATTCTTGAGCGAAAAAAAATCTCACCCCAGTCCCGCCCCGGCCGAGGCGCGCCCAGGCGCATGAAGACTTCCTCGTGCCTCCGCCGCTGCGCCTGTACCCTGCATCCTCAGATCATGCTGCAGGCACGTCGTGCCCGAGAACGGCAATTCTAACGACTCGGTGCACCGCGCGCTTGGGCTTCGCATATGAAGAGATGGTGGTGCAAGCCCGGGCCAGCAGGCCGCCCCCCAGAAACCGGATGGCCGCGGTTTTGGCGAAGGACAGGCGAGTCGTTCGGTTGCCGCTTTGCCGCGCCGGGCAGTCCATGGTTCTTCTGCTTCTCAATTGAGTTGGTTCTCAGCGCGAAAATGCTTGACAGAGCAGCGTTTGAAAACGCAGTATGTGTTCTAAGTATAGATTAATTAAGAAACCTTACAAACCCAGGACCCCTTACTGAGAAGGTTTTTTTTGATTCAGAGAAGTTGCCCCGGAAGGAATCCTGCAGATGCGGGTGGTAGTGCAGTGTGAGTCCTCATTCCAATCTCCTTGGGCATGAATCGAATCGGGCGGGCCAGCGGCGGCATTAGAAACTCCCGCGAGATCCCTCAGCATGGGCTTCAGTGGTCAGGTTGCGCAGAATCTGCCAGGCGAATCCGACCAACAGACCATAAGGTGGCGTTTATGAAAAGGATCTTAGTCAGACTGCTTATTCTGCTTCTCCTCCTGCTCTTTGCCGGGGCGGCCTTTGCGCAAAAGTCCACCGGTGAAATCAAGGGCACGGTGTTCGATCCCAGCAACGCCGTTGTGCCGAAGGCCACCGTAACCGCAAAGGATTTGGCTACCGGCCTCACCTACACTACGACCTCGGGATCGGACGGCATCTACCTGATCCCGAATCTGTTGTCAGGGAAATACGATGTGTCGACAACTGCACCAGGCTTCCAGACATCCGTTTACTCCGGGATCATCGTTGAAACAGGTCGTATTACGGATCTGCCGGTGAAGTTGACCATCGGTGCGATAACCCAAACGGTGGAAGTGACCGGCCAGGCGGCAATGCTGGAGGTAACATCCAATCAAGTCGCGGCCACCATCAGCAACGACTACATCAAAGACCTCCCGCTCTCCGGCCGCGACACGCTGCAGTTCGCGGCGCTGACGCCGGGTTATGCGGGTGGGACCTTCAACGGACTCTTCCAATCAGCCTTGAACATCAGTCTGGACGGGACGAACGTCAACGACACCCGAATGAAAAGCGGCAGTGGTTTTTCTTCTCTGGTGCCTTTGCGGCTGGACGCTATCGAGGAGGTTACCGTTTCAACTACGGGCTTGGAGGCCGATGCTGCTGCCGGCGGCGCGATGACGATTCAGTTCGCAACCAGGCGCGGAACCAGCCAGTATCACGGCAGCGTGTACGAACAATTTCGGAACGACGCCTTGAACGCCAACGACTTCTTCAACAACATGTATGGCCGCAAAGCAGACGGCTCTCCGGTCCGCCCCAGACCGCAGGTGCGGATGAACGATTTCGGCGGCAGCATCGGAGGCCCGCTCAAGATTCCCTTCGCCGGTTTTCTTAAGAACAATCTGTTCTTTTTCGCGAACTACGAGGACGCTCCGCGGCCGGGCGCAAGCACCAGGACCGCAACACTGCTGACGCCGGAGGCGCAGAGCGGGGTTTTCCGCTTTATTGGAACCGATGGAGCACAGCATACCGTTAACGTGCTTCAACTCGCCAGCACCGCGGGTTACCAGAGCGCCATTGACCCTACCGTCGCGGGCGTGCTCAAGGTCATCAATGGAACCGTCGGCAGCAACAGCGTGGTTCCGAGCAGCAGCAATTACTATCAACAAACGATGAGTTGGAAATATACCACCGGTTCACGCGACATGTATCCGACCGCACGCCTGGACTATCAGATAACGAACAATCTGGCCTGGCACGGCACGTGGAACCTCCAGCACGAGCACGTCAACCCGACCGGATCCTCCTATCCAGGCCTCCCGGGACAGTCCGGCGAGAGCAAGTTCACCCGATACGCTCTTTCAAACGGCGTGGACTATACCATTACGCCCAGACTCTTCAACTCGTTGAAGTTCGGGATTCAGAGCAGCGTCTCGGGCAGCAATATCGGAAATTCAGTGCACCAGTGGGCAGCACAGGGCGACAAGCGCGTCAGCTTCGGCTCAGGGATCTCGTCGTTCATTCCCAACGCCACGCCGCTGATCCGTGCCAATCCCGCGTTCAGCCTGTCCGACGACCTGAGCTGGATGAAGGGCAAGCACACGATGAAGTTCGGCGGCAAACTGCTGCGCACGAGTTTTTACGAGAATGATTACTATCAGTACTCGGGCGTATTGAATTACACCCTCGGCATCTCCAGCAACGACCCCATCGCTTCCGTTTTCACGGCCGCGAACATCCCATTCATACGCACGCAGGACGTCAGCACGGCGTCCCAGCTCTATGCCACTCTCACGGGCCGGGTGCGGCAAATCCAGGGTTACGAGAACATCGACGAGAAGGCGCGGCAGTACGCCAAATTTGCGCCCCTCATCTACCGTGAAAACTATGCCTCCTGGGGCCTCTATTTCCAGGATTCCTATCGCGTGCATCCCCGGCTCACTCTGAACTACGGTTTGCGCTGGGAGTTCACCGGCAACATGACCAATACGAACAATACGTTCATGTCGCCGACGTTGAATGACGTGCTGGCGCCTTCTTTCGCCAACTTCCAACCAGGGATCCTGGATGCGAATCACATCCCGGTCATAGGGCAGCGATCGGTTACCTACACGCCCGATCGGATCAATCCCGCGCCGAACTTCGGGTTTGCGTGGAGCCCGACCGGTGGGAAAGGCCTGCTGGGTAGACTTCTCGGCGACAACAAAACGGTCGTCCGCAGCAGTTACAGCCTCAGCTACTTTGACGAAGGGCTGAACGATTATTACTGGATCAACACCAACGCCGGCAACTGGCGATCGGTCTCGGCCAGCGCAGGCTCTGAATACACTCCGGGCGCGCTCACTCTGCAGTCGCCGGATCCGGCGTTCCTGGTGGCGCCGAAGTCATTTACGCCGCCCTTTTCCGAGTACCAGTTCGCGTTTCAGAACTACAACGTAGGCACCACGGCCGGAAAGCGCAACGGCGCCAGCGAACTGCCTACCCTGCGGAATCCTTATGTGCAAAGCTGGACTCTAGGCATTCAGCGCGAGATCGCCAAGGAAACCGTGCTCGAGGTGCGTTATGTGGGGAACAGAACGACACACAAGTGGCACCTCTATGGGGTTCAGGAAGTGAACATCTTCGAGAACGGTTTTCTCACCGAGTTCATCAACGCCCAGAACAACCTCGCCATCAGCAAGGCAGCCGGCGTGAACAGCTTCCAGAATCGCGGCCTCCCTGGCCAAGTGGCGCTTCCCATCTTTGAGGCGGCCTTTGGCGCCCGCGGATCCATGCCGTCTCTCTCCGCCAGCCAGTCATGGACCAGCAACACCTTCATCAACCCGCTGACGCAGGGGAACGCGGGTTCTTTGGCCTCCATTCTGGCCGGGCCATCGAGCCCGACATACTACTGCCGCATAGTGGGCAGCAATTTCGGCCCATGCACGGACCGGGGTTATAACGCTCCGGGGCCGTACCCGATCAATTTTTTCGTCCCGAACCCGTATGTTGGGGATCTGACGATCACCGATGACAACTCTTATTCCACGTACCACGCGTTGCAGGTGGATTTGAGGCGTCGCTTGCGCAATGGTCTAACATTGACAGCCAACTATGCCCTTGCGCATGCGTTGAGCGACATGTCCGACAGCAACACTCTGACCGATTACTACACGACGATTCGCAACCTTAAGATTGACAAGGCGCCCTCGTCCTTTGACATCCGGCACTCGTTGTCGGTCTACGGCACGTATGAGCTGCCGGTCGGGAACGGCCGCCGTTTCGCGATCACGAATGGCGTAGTGAACCGGATTGTCGGGGGCTGGGTGATCTCAGGAATTCTGAGGATGACCTCGGGCCGCCTCTCCATGCTGACCGGCGGCCAGCAACCCGTCAACGTCAACTACGGCAAGGATGCCGGTGTTGTGCTCAACGGCCTGACCGTGTCGCAGCTTACAGATATGATGCAAAGGTATAGAAACGGTCCGGCGGGCACCACGCTCTCCAGTGCGGATCCATCGCTGGTCGGCGCGGATGGCCGCGCTAATCCGAATTTCCTGGCAATTCCGACTACCCCAGGGAAGTTTGGGCAATTCATTTACCTCTACGGGCCGATGTACTGGAACGCCGATATGTCGGTCAACAAGAACGTGCGGATCACAGAGCGCGTGCAGTTCACCCTTCAGGTGGAAGCGATGAACTTCCTTAACCATCCGGTCTTTGGTTTCGGCAGTCTCTCCATCAATTCGACCTCGTTCGGCCAGCTCGGCAGCACTGCGAACAGCCCGCGAAACGTTCAGATTCGCGCGTACTTGCGGTGGTAAGCACGCTCCTGGGCATAGGAACCACGAATACACGAACCACACGAAAATTTTTTCGTTTGGTTCGTGTATTTGTGGTCTCAAAATCCAAGATTCCGGTTCCGAAATTAACCGCTTCCGCTGATGAGGTCGACCTCGACGGAAATCGGATAGACTGTGATCCCGAAGACGGCGGCTGACTGGACACGGAAGAGCATGGCGCGAAGTAGCCCCTTTATGCTCTATCCAACTGCCGGACAGGATCGACTCGCGTTACTTTTGCTTCTCTCTCAGGATCTCGGCCTGCTCAGCCGCGGAAAGTCCTTTGTCCGGCATGTTCACTCCTCGCCCGATTCCGGATGCCGCTCCGGTTCTCGCCCCCGCGGCCCGGCCCCGAAAACGGCAGCATGAAACCTGAATCCGCCGCGCCTATCAGCCCAGCAGATCCGCCGCGGCCCTGCTTTTCAAACCGGGAGGAGAAAACATGCCGGCAACACCTTCAACGGAACAGGTCTGGAGAGTAATCGACAAGCAGATTTTCGCCGTGCTCGGTTTTGTTTCCAAGAACGGCGAGGCGCGCACCGCCGGGATCGTCTACACCGTGCGCGACCGTCAAATCTATATCGCCACCGAACGCGAGTCGTGGAAGGCGCGCCACATCAAGGAGAACCCGCACGTCTCCCTCACGGTGACCATCGCGAAGCGGATACCGCTGATGCCTTGGATCAAGATCCCACCCGCGACGGTGACCTTCCAGGGCAAGGCCGCCGTCTGCGGCCTGGACGAAGCTTCCGGCCAGGTGCAGCGATCCCTGTTCCGCGGCCTCGAACTCGACGCCAAAGCCAAGGCCAGTGTCTGCATCCTGCGCGTAGCGCCCGCCGGTGATTTTGTCACTTACGGCGTAGGTGTGCCGTTGATGACGATGAGACACCCCGAGCAGGCGTGCGGGCGCGCCCCGGTCGGCGCTTAGCGGCGCGGCCGCGGTTTGATCCAGGGGCCAGAAACTCCGGGACGGGTTTCGGTTTTTTCTATACAATCGCCGGCGGAGGCACAAAGCTGTGACAGGACTTCGACTCGGCGCAGCTGCGTGCCAAGGGCGTCCAGGCCTACGGACTGGGCGGCGTCGCCACCGACGACGACAGGGCGCGCGTCCACGGCCACGACGAGCGCCTTTCGATCGACGGCATGGGAAAATTCGTGGAGTTCATCTACAGCGCCGTCCACGATGTCGCGGCATCCAGGTAAGATTGCGGAGGCCGGGCCGTCAGGTTCGTGGATGTGCGGTCATGAATGAAAAAGGGAAAACGGAATACGTCATCGCCGCCCGGGCTGTTCAGAAGCTGATGCGCGAGGCGCGGCGGCTCGCACGCCAGATCGACCGGAGCCTGGAGGCGCCGAGGCAGGGATGGAGCCTGGCGTCCTTTGACCCCAACATCCTCCTGGACGCCTTCCCGCTCCTGCAATTGCGCGACGGGCACCAGTTGGCGGGGTACCAGTATTACGAAGGGGGCAACGGCAACGGTTTTGTGTTCGCGATTCCCGCCCGGCGGTGGCTGCCCGATCCGCCGGAGGATGGGTTGAGTTTCGACTGGTCTCCGTCGGGGGCGCCGGTCTTCCAGGCCTCTGAACCGCCGTTGCCGGAGTGGGCGCACGCCGATGTCGAACGCTATCTCGAAGGGGACGGTTCTCCGCACTCCTATTTTCAGGCCTCCATCTTCATGCGCGAGCTGCGCGAGATGGGAGCCCACTGGCACGGCAGCTCGTGGTCTACCCATGAAGTGTTGACTTCCGCCGCCCAGATCGCGAAACAGCGCTGGAAATGGAAAACGGTGAAACCCCGCGACTGGCGGCCCGTCGTCCGGCGGGATCCCGAGGGCTTGCCGCAAGTCGTCTTCTACAGCCACAGCGGCCTGGGTCGGGAGCGCATCCTTCTTCACAGGGACACCTTCACCGAAGGCTATCGGTTCGATGAGGCGGAAGACATTGTCGCCCTCGGCGAGGGCGGATATGTGTTCTGATTTTCCTCGGCTTCCTTGGCCAGCCGGCGCGCGCGCTCATCGGTGCCTTCGCGTTCGAGGGCCCGCTTGGGCTCCATCAATTTCTTGTCGTGCTGCCGGTCCTGCTTGTCCTGGTCCTTCTTGCCGGTGGGCTTGCCATCCCTGGACATGAGGCGCCGGTAGGACAGGCCTTCCTCGAGTGACGGATAGACCTCGTAAACCAGCTCGTGGCCGGACTTAATGTTCCCCTTTTTGTCGAGTTCGTGAATGAGGTCTTTTTCGGTGTAGGTGTACTGGCTCAAAAGCAGACGATCGCTGCGCAGATGGGAGCGCACGCCTTTGAGAAAATCCTCCAGATCGGGCAGAGGTTTGCCCGCTTGAGCCGGCGGTTGTGGCTGCGCTTGAAGGATCGATAGGCTCAGCAACAGCGGGAACCAATAGAAGTTTATCGGAGTCATCAATCTGCGGGAGAGCACGAACCCGGCGGGGAAATACGATTTGCGCGGATACGCCATTGATAAGGGGCTGACCGCGAACATCACCAAGGTCTTTTTAGACACAATCCAAATTCGATGCCAGGCTGCTCTTTCACCCATTCCCGCCGGCAATCCAATTGCGGGGATGCGGCACAACTGGTGAAAGAGTAGCTTCTTACTGTATTTAGTTTTAGAAGCTGAACATGATTCCGCCGCTGACTTCAAGAATATTCAGACGCTGCGAAATGACGTCGGGCAGAGTATAGCCGCGGACGTCGAAGCGCAGACCCACGGGACCGGCCAGCTTTGTGAGCTTCAGTCCTCCGCCGTAGTTGACCGCAAACTCCGTGCCGAATTCCTGAGGATTCACCAGCTGCGAAGGCGCGAGCAATATGCGCTTGGAGGTGATCAAACCCACGCCTACCGTTGCGTACGGCACGATGTGCTTTATGGGCACGTTTAGCACCAGATTCGAGCTGTAAATCAGCGCCCGCGAGTCGCTGGTTGTTGCAAGGATGTCGGGTTGACCGAAGTTTGGGCTATAAGCAAACGTGTTTTCCCACCCGATGATCCTGGCAAAATCCGCTTCAAGGCGCACCCCAACCATGCCGTTGCCATTTAATCCGGTGCGCACGTTGGCCAGGGTCACCTTCCCCGGCTTGTTCCACCCGCCGAAAACTGAAAAGTGAAAATTCTGGGCAAAACTCTGCGCAGAGAACGCAAGGAAGACGCCAAGAAAAACAAGCGTACCTCGGAAATACTGGTTAATCGACATGATCAAACTCCTTTTCATTATTTGAAGTATCCATTCCATCCATTTAATCAAAGCATAGCATCCTCTTGATGTTACGCAAAACCTGAGGGTGAGTAGACTGAGCCTGGATTCGTCTGAAACTGCGCTGCGGGCCGACATCTCCCGCTCGAGTGCCCCGCATCTAGGCAGGTGTTGGCAATTGACATGACTTACCGAGGGCTTATGGCTCTGGTCTTTCGGCCTGCCGCCATCATGAGTGCAATCATCCGGGAGTGAGAAGATCATTCAACACTAATCTCCTCACTATTCCTTCCGAAAAGCAGATAAGAGAAGGTCTATTTGTGTCCGTCGCAAGTAAGACAGCCGGGCCCGCCCTAGGCTCGTAACCCGGTTGGGAAAATGCCCTGAATGCAGAGGGAGGTCTTGCACCAACGTGGACCGATACGACTTGGCCGCCCGCATAGATAATGACGGGCTTTGGGATTGGAATCTGACGACCGGCCGGATCCACTTTTCTTCGCGGTGGGCCTCCCTGCTGGGTTGTGAGGAATGCGAGGTCGGCAACACTCCCGACGAGTGGTTTCGGAGAGTCCATCCTGAAGACCTGAAACAGCTTCAACGGGGGATCGACGCCCATGTGGCTGGGGACTCCCTTCAGTTTGAAAATAAACACCGCATGCTGCACAAAGACGGGACCTACCGTTGGATGTGCTCCCGCGCCGTGATCACGCGCGATGAAAGCGGGCATCCTTTCCGAATCGCAGGTTCCCATTCGGACATCACTCCGGAAAGAGTGGTTGACGCGCTGACCGGGCTCCCGAACCGCCTCCTCCTTCTGGATCGCCTGACTCGTTCGCTCGAGCGCGCCAAACGGCACGATGACTTCCTGTTTGCCGTCCTCCTCCTGGATCTTGACCGGTCTGACGCTCTCATTGAGCGCATCGGAGCGGCGGCCGGCGATCTGTTGCTGATCTCAGCAGCCCGGCGTTTGGAAACCTCTCTCCATGCCGGAGACGGCGTGGCCCGCCTGGGACGCGGTTACGTCGTGGCGCACTCCGAGGCGGATGAATTCATCATTTTGCTCGAGGGCCTGAACGAGGTCGGCGAGGCGAAAATTGTCGCAGAGCGTCTGCTCAAGGAGATCTCCGCCCCGTTTGGACTCGATGGCCGTGAGGTCTTCCTTACGGCCAGCATCGGAATTGCACTGAGCGTTACCGGGTACCGGCATGCTGAAGAGGCCCTGCGCGATGCAGACACCGCCCTGTATAGGGCCAAGTCACTCGGAAAAGGGCGTTGCGAAGTCTTTGATACAGCCATCCTCGACTCTGCGCAATCACACCTTCAGCTGGAAGCCGATCTCCAGGGTGCATTGGGACGGCAGGAGCTTTCGGTCTGCTACCAGCCGATTGTGTCCCTGGCCACGAGTCGGATCGCCGGTTTCGAAGCCCTCATGCGATGGAATCATCCCGTATGGGGCATGATCTCGCCGCAGGAATTTATCCCAATCGCCGAAAGATCCGGATGCATCGTTCCGCTGGGCCGATGGATTTTGCATGAAGCCTGCCGCCAGCTAAAAGTCTGGCAGGAGGACCCGAGGATTCCCGGAGACCTGTGGGTTTCAGTCAATTTCTCCAGCAAGCAATTCATGCAGCCCTCCCTGTCCGAGGAGATTCGAGAGGTTTTATGTGATGTCCAGCTCCATCCATCCAGCCTGATGCTGGAGTTGACGGAAGGTGTGCTGATGGAAAATCCTGAGGCAGCCAGCAGCTTGCTGATGAAACTGCGCGTCACCGGGACGCGAATCGGCATCGATGATTTTGGCACGGGGTATTCTTCGCTTAGCTACCTGCGCCGATTCCCAGTGGATTTTCTGAAAATCGGTCATTCGTTTATCCGCAGTCTCGGAACCAGCCAGGACAGTCTGGAGATCGTCCGCACCATTTGCAGTTTGGCGCATCAACTGGGCCTGCATGTGATCGCCGAAGGCATTGAGAACGCGGGACAGCTGGACCTGGTCCGATCCTTCAAATGCGACTATGGACAAGGATTTTACTTTTCCAAAGCAATCAACAGAGAACGGGCGGAGGCACTGTTGAGAGAGGGCCTGTCTCACGTGCCGGGGGCGGAGGCTGATAAAAAAGAAGAGAAGCCTGAGACCATTGCAACGACAGACCCGCCCCTCGAGGAACTTGCAGTGCCTCTTGCCGCACATCCCGGGGCGGACGGACCGCGGATCGAGCAGATAGAGGGATGGTCTACACGGAAGAAGGGATTCCTGTTCATAGGACTGACAGCCTTGGTGCTGCTCCTGATGGGAGGTCTGCTCGCCAGGTTTGACCGTTTGACCTTGCCACCTGTCGCCTATTCTTCTGCGCCCTTCCTGCAAGGCCCGGAAGAAACACCCGGCAAGACGGCGGCCGCGGGAAAGACCGACGAGAATCCTGCCCCACAGGAGAGTCGAAGTCCGTTGTCCCGCGATGCCACTACGACCCAGCCGCCTGTCTCGGCGAGACCTCCAATAAAGAAACCGGTTTCATACAGTTACTCGGTTCTCCACAATCATCTTCTGGGAAGTTGTCAGGGGATTTTGAAGATCTCCCAGAACTCTCTTTCCTTTGTTTCCGAAAAGGAGAAGGATAGTTTTGATCTCAAGTACTCTGAGTGTTCCTATCTCCTGGAAGACGACCAGCTGACGATTAAGGCCGGCCCCAAAACCTACCACTTCAAATCAGCGGCGGCCAACAGTAAGGAGGAAAATCGATCCCAGCTCAGGGCCATCGTTCAGAGCATCTCGAGGCTCCGCCCGGATGCCGCCTTGAAATGACAATAATCGATGACTGCGCTGCGCTGAGGCCTGTTGAGCTCTCCGGTGCCCTCGGCGCACTCTGCGTTGAGATTCTGTTCTCAGGCCTTTTTCAAGCGGATGCAGGGGTCGCCGGCTGCCTCAAGGGACATGAGAGCGAAGGTATCTCTTGCGCCATGCCCTGATAGATGAGCTCCGCGCATTCTTCCGGGTTGCAACAGGTCTGGCACACCCTTTTGAACGCATGAACCCGCAGAAGCTTGATGTCGGGTGCGAGGAAGCCATCCTTCACCCGCTCCTGGCGCAGGAGGTCGGTGCTGAGGTATTTCTTGTTGTCGTCGGAGAAAACCGTGACGACCACCGCGTCTTTGCCCAGGTCGTTCTGCACCATGAGGGCGCCCAGGAAGTTCGCTCCGGAGGAAATCCCAACTCCGAGCCCGAGTTCAGCAGCAAGTTTCTGGGACATCAGGATCGCGTCACCGTCATCGACGGCGACCACGTTGTCCAGTGAATCCAGGTTCACGATCGGGGGGATGAACTCGTCGGAAATGCCCTGGATGCGATGCTTGCCGACTTTGTGGCCCGTGGACATGGTCGGCGAATTGGCTGGCTCGAGGGGGTACAGTCTTATCGCCGGCCGCTTCTCTCTGAGAAAACGCCCGACTCCCATAATGGTCCCGCCGGTTCCCACGCCGGCTACAAAGGCATCGGGGTAAAGCGAATGCCACCGCAACTGCCACCAGATCTCCGGTCCTGTGGTCCGGTAATGCGCTTCGATGTTGTCCTGGTTCGAGAACTGCCTGGGAAGGAAGACATCGCTTCTTGATGCGGCCAATTCCTCAGAGCGGCGGATGCTGCCCAGGAATCCCCCTTGTTCCTTGCTTATCAGGACGATTTCCGCGCCCAGACTCTTGATCAGGTTGATCCGTTCCGCGCTCATCCAGTCCGGCATGAAGATGACGGCAGGATGCCCCAACGCCCTGCCGATGGCGCAAAAGGCAATGCCGGTGTTGCCGCTGGTAGCCTCGGCGATGAGATCCCCGGTCTTGAGGAGCCCCCGGGCATAACCCTGCTGCAGAATAAAAAATGCCATCCGGTCCTTGATGCTCCCTGTCATGTTCAGGTTCTCGGCTTTGGCATAAAGGGTGCGTTTCTGGCCCCCGAACATGAATTCAATTGCCAGCAGAGGGGTATTGCCTATAAGGGGCGCCAATTCGCGAATCCGGCGCTGATGGTCACTACTCACTTTGTGAATCCTCCTGTATTCCGCTTGAGGCAAGCCGTCCTCTCCGCAATAAACAAGCTCCGGGATCAGGGCCTGACTGCGCTCGCGTCAGGTGCACGCATACCCGGCAGCCGGCGGCTCGACGGCGACCCAAAACAATAACCCAGAATTGCCGGGAAAGCGTGCAAAAAAATCGCTCGACTCAGGCTGCCGGCAGGGGTTCGCATAGGAGAACGTGCCCTCGCCGCCGGTCGCTCGAACCGACACCGTATCCGAACCCGTGCGAGTCTTCTCCACACTCCCAAGTTGGTTAAATGCCGCGCCGGTGGTAAGGTAGTGCATTAAACCCAGGCCATCATTCAATGGAGGAAGGGAGCGATTATGAGCAACAAACAAGCTGCAGGTCCGAGTGCAGAGATCTATCGCGAACGACGCAACAAGATGCGCGAAGCGGTCGGAGGCGGCGTGATCCTCTGGCTGGGTCACATGATGCAACCCCGCAACTACACGGATAACGCCTACCCGTTTCGCCAGAACTCACATTTCCTATATTACACGGGGCTGGCCGAGCCGGATCTCGCGGTTCTGTCCTATCCTGACCGGGACTACGACGTGCTCTTTTCGAGGCCGACCACGATGGACGACATCATCTGGAGCGGAGCCAGCCAGGAACGGATGAACATGGCACGGCAGGCAGGCATCGAGACGCTCGAAGACATCGGCCGCCTGGGTGTCTACCTGACCAAGGCCCAGAGCCAGAGGTTGACGGTCCACTACCTTCCCCCCTACCAGGCCTCGTCGCTTTTCCGGATTGCCGAGCTCCTCGTCATCGAGCCGACCGACGTCACCGCCGGTGTTTCCCAACGTCTGAAGGAAGAGGTGGCACGCCAGCGTAACGTGAAGACCGACCTCGAAATCCGGGAGATCGAGGATGCGCTCCGAGTCACCGACCATATGCATCGCAGGGCCATGGCTGTAGCACGACCGGGAATCTACGAGTACGAGGTCGCGGGCGAGATCCAGGCCGTGGCTCTGCGCTCCGATTTCCAGATGGCCTTCCCGCCCATCGTGACGGTGCGCGGCCAGGTATTGCACAACCACTCCTATGGCAACATCCTCCAGGATGGCCAGCTCATGATCAACGATTCGGGCGCCGAGTCACCCAACGGTTATGCGGCCGACATCACGCGCACATTTCCGGTCGGCGGCAGATTCAGCCCCGCGCAGAAGGATATTTACGAAACGGTCCTGAGCATGCAGCTGGGCGCGATCGAAGCGATCAAGCCCGGCATCCGGTACCGGGACGTTCACCTTCAGGCCTGCCGGATCCTGGCCGAGAGGATGATTTCCCTGGGACTGATGAAGGGCAACCCGTCTTCCGCCGTGGAAGCGGGCGCCCACGCACTGTTCTTCCCTCATGGGCTCGGGCACATGATGGGTCTCGATGTGCACGATATGGAAGACCTGGGCGACATCGTCGGGTATCCGAAGGGCGAGGCACGCAGCTCCCAGTTCGGTCTCAATTTCCTCCGCATGAGCCGTCCTCTGGAAGAAGGATTCGTACTGACCGTCGAGCCCGGGATCTATTTCATCCCCGCACTGATCGATCGTTGGGCAGAGGAGAAACAGCACAAGGATTTCATCGTGTACGACAAACTCGGAGCCTTCCGCGCTTTCGGCGGCTGCCGCATCGAGGATGACGTGCTGGTTACCGGGACCGGCGCGCGTGTTCTGGGTCCCGGCATCCCCAAGACCATCGGCGAAGTCGAAGCCGCGATGGGAAGGAAATAGAGGGCTCGTAGCCGCCAGGGACACGGCGAGGTTCAGGCGCATCCCAAGTGTCTCGTGGCAGTCTCTCATGCGCCGGGGCGCGCCCACGCGCATGGAAAACTCATGCATCTCTGGTCGGCGAACGTCGGGATCGGTATCGCGATCGCGATCGGCTTTTGCCGGCTAATAGTTCCGATTGCGATAGCAATTGCGATTCCGATGCCGACTTGCCTATTTTCGAAACGGAACGCTGAGGCCGCGGAAGTCCCAGTTGCTCTTTGTAATCAGGGATTGCGGACCCCGACGGCGTTGCGGACCTCCTGCATGAGGGGGTGCGCGACCATCCGGGCCTGCTCGGCTCCGCGGCGCAGCACCTCCTCAACGTAGTCCGGCTGGCTCTCGAGTTCCTTGCGGCGCGCGCGCGCAGGACCGAGCAGCTGCATGAAGTGATCGAAGATTGCCTGCTTGACGTCGCGATAGCTCAGCCCGCCGCTGCGGAAACGATGTGCCCACTCCGCCTGTTCCTCGGGAGTACAGAAAAGTTTCAAGATGGCATAAAGCGCGCTTCGATCCGGATCCTTCGGCTCGGCGACCGTCGCCGAGTCGGTGACGATCGACCAGATCTGGCGGCGGAGGTCCTCTTCGCTTGCGAACAACTCGATCGTGTTGTTGTAGGATTTGGACATTTTGCGTCCGTCGCGTCCAGGAACCACCGCCACGGCGTCAGGTATATAAGGCTCCGGGAGCGTGAGCACTTCCCCGTAGGCCGTATTGAAGTACTGCGCGATGTCGCGTGTAATCTCGATGTGCTGCTTCTGATCCTGCCCGACCGGGACGAAGTCGGCGCGCACAATCAGTATGTCGGCTGCCTGGAGCACCGGATAGGCAAAGAGCCCGTGATCAGCCGGAATTCCTTGCGCCACCTTGTCTTTGTAGGCGTGCGCCCGCTCCAGCAGACCCATCGGGGTCACGGTCGTGAGAATCCATTGCAGCTCGCACACTTCCGGCAGGTCGCTCTGCCGGTAGATGGCACAGCGCTCCGGATCGAGACCGAGCGCCAGATAGTCGAGCGCGGCGCTCCGGGTCAGTTCAAGGATCCGGTCGCGATCACGCAAAGAAGTGAGTGCGTGGTAGTTAGCCAGAAAATAGTAACACCGGTACCCTTTGGTCATGAACTCCAGGTACTGCTGCAGCGCCCCGAAGTAGTTCCCGAGATGAAGATTGCCCGAAGGCTGAATCCCGGAGAGCACCACCGGCTTTCCCCTGCTGGAAACTGATTGCACCACTTTCTGTTCTCCTCTCCCCATCCAAAACCAGTCATTCTATTTGCCTTGACCCCGCTTGGCAATGGGAATCAAACCAGGCTGGAAGGAGGTCGGGTCTGCAGTAGTCAAGATCTCTCGAGCGGTTTTGAATCTTGCAGATCCGACCCCCCCATAAAATCCATCCCAGGTCGTTGACAAGCAAGAGCATAGCTCTTATACTGCTGGGGTATTTAAGACTATAATAGTCCTGATTAACGGTGTGAGTAGCTTATGCTAAGGGTTACGAAGCTCGCTGACTATGGGATTGTCATCCTGACGCACCTCGCAGGGCACAGCGCGGCCACCTACAATGCCCGGGATATTGCGAATGAGGTCAGGCTGCCTTTGCCGGTGGTGAGCAAGATCCTCAAGCTGCTGGCACGAAACGGGTTGCTCGGATCGCACCGAGGAATCAAGGGTGGCTACGGCCTGGCCCGGAAGCCGGAACTGATCACAGTCGCGGAGATCATCCGGGCACTGGAAGGGCCGATCGCGGTCACGGAATGCACCGACACCGTTCGCGGCGACTGCGGGCTGGAGACCGGGTGTCCGGTGCGCACGAACTGGCACCTGATTAACCAAGCCATCTATCAGGCGCTGGAGAAGATCACGCTCGCGGAAATGACGCAACCGTTAGGGCGACACTTAGTGAAACTCACCGATTCTGCGCCGGCGGGCCTGTTTCAGGTTCTGTGACGGAAGGCAACACCCGACCTTGGGAGTAGCTTTATGAGCAGCAGCACGGACAACATCAATGCGCTGGCGAGCCGGGAATACAAGTACGGCTTCGTAACCGAGATCGACTCCGATACCGTGCCATGCGGGCTGAATGAGGACGTGATCCGCCTGATCTCCGCCAAGAAGGAGGAGCCCGAGTTCATGCTCGACTGGCGCCTGAAATCTTACCGGCACTGGCTGACCATGAAGGAGCCGGGGTGGGCAAACGTTCACTATCCTGCCATTGATTACCAGGCCATCAGCTACTATTCAGCCCCCAGGCAGAAGACCAAGCCCAAGAGCCTGGACGAGGTGGATCCGCAGTTGCTGGAAACCTACGAGAAGCTGGGAATTCCTTTGAAAGAGAGGGAATTACTCTCCGGTGTGGCTGTCGACGCCGTCTTCGACAGCGTTTCCGTGGCGACGACGTTCAAGGAAAAGCTGGCCGAATTGGGAATCATCTTCTGCTCTTTCTCCGATGCGGTCCGGGATCATCCCGACCTGGTCCAGCAGTACCTAGGAACCGTGGTTCCCTACACTGACAATTTCTTCGCGACTTTGAACTCGGCGGTTTTTTCAGATGGTTCTTTCTGTTACGTCCCGAGGGGGGTGCGCTGTCCGATGGAGCTGTCCACCTACTTTCGCATCAATGCCAAGGCGACGGGCCAGTTCGAGCGCACCTTGATCATTGCGGACGAAGGCGCCTACGTCAGCTACCTCGAGGGCTGCACCGCCCCGATGCGAGACGAGAATCAGCTGCATGCGGCCGTGGTGGAACTGGTGGCTCTGGATAATGCGCGCATCAAGTATTCGACCGTGCAGAACTGGTATCCAGGGGACAAGGAAGGCAAGGGGGGAATCTACAATTTCGTCACCAAGCGCGGGAAGTGCCTGGGGGTGAATTCGAAGATTTCGTGGACCCAGGTCGAGACCGGCTCAGCGATCACCTGGAAGTATCCGAGCTGCCTCCTGATGGGTGACAACTCGATCGGCGAGTTCTACTCCGTCGCGCTGACCAACAACTATCAGCAGGCGGACACGGGTACGAAGATGATCCACATCGGCAAGAACACCCGAAGCACGATCGTCTCCAAAGGTATATCTGCCGGCCATGGGCAGAACACTTACCGCGGCATGGTCAAAATCCTCAAAGGAGCGGCCAATGCCCGGAACTACTCGCGCTGCGATTCGCTCCTGCTCGGCGACAAATGCGGGGCCCATACCTTTCCCTACATCGAAGTGAAGAACCCGACGGCACAGATGGAGCATGAGGCCTCCACTTCGAAGATCGGTGAAGACCAGATCTTCTACTGCCAGCAGCGAGGCATCGATGCCGAAGCCGCGGTTTCGATGATCGTCAACGGTTTTTGCAAGGAGGTATTTCGCGAGCTGCCCATGGAGTTCGCCGTCGAAGCCCAGAAGCTGCTGGGGGTGAGTCTGGAGGGGAGTGTCGGATAATCGGCACCGAGCGACATTCCTGTTTTTCGGCCTTTGAATCCGTTCCGTTGTGATGGGCTGCGCTCAAGCTGGAAAGCAGGAGTATTTTCTTTTTGCCCCTGAGAGGAACAATGCTGGAGATCAAAAACTTACACGCCAGAGTTGAGGGGAACGAGATCCTGCACGGAATCAACCTCAAAATCACCGCGGGCGAGGTCCACGCCCTCATGGGACCGAACGGCTCGGGCAAGAGCACTCTCGCCAACGTGCTCGCCGGGCGCGACGGCTATGTCGTAACCGAAGGCGAGGTCTATTACGACGGCAGAAATCTCTTGGAGATGCTGCCGGAAGTGCGCGCCAGAGAAGGAATCTTTCTTGGCTTTCAGTATCCGGTCGAGATACCCGGAGTGAGCAACATGTACTTCCTGAAGACGGCGCTGAATGCCGTCCGGAAGCATCGGGGGCTAGAAGAGCTCGACGCCATGGATTTTCTCCTGCTGGCCAAGGACAAGATGAAGCTGGTGGAGATGGAGGAGAGCCTGATCAACCGCGCCGTGAATGAAGGATTCTCCGGCGGGGAGAAGAAACGCAACGAGATTTTCCAGATGGCCGTGATGGAGCCGAGACTGGCCATCCTCGACGAGACCGATTCCGGACTGGACATCGATGCGCTCAGAATCGTCGCTCACGGCGTCAACACCCTGCGCGGCGCAGACCGGGCGATTCTCCTGGTGACCCATTATCAGCGGCTCCTCAACTACATCGTCCCCGACCAGGTTCATGTGCTCGTGGACGGACGGATCGTCAAGACCGGTGGCAAGGAGCTGGCACTCGAGCTCGAGGAGAAAGGCTACGGCTGGATCGAGGAAGAGAATAAGCAGGCGGTTGCGAAATGAGACTGAATGAAACCGCTCAGCGCACGCAAAAAAGGTTTCGTGTGTTCGCGTGTTTCCTGGTTGCTGAAAGGGCGGAATGATCGAGATCAAAGGGGAACTGAACGCCTACCTGTCGGATTTTGCCCGGTTTGAGAAAGCCGCGGCTGGGAAGAGCTATCCGTGGCTGGTTGCCATCCGCAAAGAGGCCGCCGGGTGCTTTGCCGAGTCGGGATTTCCAACCACACGCGACGAAGAATGGCGCCACACCAACGTCGCTGAGATCGCCGGCGCCTCGTTCAAGCTGTCGAGGCCGGGAACGAACGGCATCACCGCGGGGAAGTTGGGCAATTTCATCTTCAGCGACATCGACTGCAGCAATCTGGTCTTCGTAAACGGCTTTTACTCACCTGATCTTTCCACGCCGGGGGCTCTGCCCAAAGGGGTGAGAACCGGGAGCCTGGCTGCGGTGCTGCAATCTGAACCCAAGAAAGTGGAGCCATATCTCGCCCGCCACGCAAGCTGCAGGAAGAACGCCTTCGTGGCGCTCAACACGGCATTCATGCTCGACGGCGGCTTCATCTACCTTCCTCCGGAAACGATCCTGAAAAAGATCATCCATCTGCTTTTCGTCTCCACCTCGGAGGCGCAGGCGACGGTGAGCCATCCGAGAAATCTCGTCGTGGTCGGCGGCGGCAGCCAGGTGAGTGTGGTCGAAAGCTATATCGGACCGCAAGGCGGAGTCTACTTCACGAATGCCGTGACCGAGATCATTGCCGGAGACGGCGCCGCCGTCGCGCACTACAAGCTCCAGCGTGAAAGCGATGACGCTTACCACGTGGCGTCCCTTCATGTGCTCCAGGAGGAGAATGCGGATGTGTCCTCCCACTCGATCTCCATGGGCGGCAGCTTGACGCGCAACGACATCACCGCCGTCATGAACGGGGAGGGAGGCGAGCTGTCCCTCAACGGCCTGTACGTCACCAGGGGCCGCCAGCATGTCGACAACCACACCGGCATCGACCACGCCAAGCCTCACTGCAACAGCCGGGAAATGTACAAAGGCATTCTCGACGACCAGTCGAGCGGGGTCTTCAACGGAAAAATCCTGGTTCGGCCGAACGCGCAGAAGACCAACGCCAAGCAAACCAACAAGAACCTTCTTCTGTCGCAGGACGCGCTGGTCAATACCACGCCACAGCTGGAGATTTTCGCCGATGACGTCAAGTGCACGCACGGAGCGACCATCGGCCGACTGAGCGACGAGGCACTTTTTTATTTGCGCAGCCGGGGCATAGGCGAAGAAGCCGCCCGCGCCCTGCTGACCTATGCATTTGCCAGCGACATCATCGCAACGGTGAAGATCAAGCCTCTCCAGTGCCAGCTCGACCTGGCTCTGCTCGCGCGCATGTCGAGAGTCGAAGGAGTGGGATGAAAAGGGGGTGATGTGCTGCTATGAAGACCGCCGGTGAGATTTACCAGAGCGAAAAGCGCCTCGAGTTCGACGTCGAGAGGATTCGCCGCGACTTCCCCGCGCTGAGGCAGAAGGTTTACGGCAAGCCGCTCGTCTACCTGGACAATGCCGCCACGACCCAGAAGCCCCAGGCGGTCATCGACGCACTCGTCGCGTTTTACACCAACGACTGCTCCAACATCCATCGTGGGGTACATCTCCTCAGCGAACGCGCGACTAAGGCTTACGAGGACAGCCGGGCCAAGATCAGGCATTTCATCAACGCTGCCGATGACAAGGAGATCATCTTCGTGCGCGGGGCGACGGAGGCGATCAATCTGGTGGCGCAGAGCTACGCCCGGCCGCGCCTCGGGGCGGGAGACGAAATTCTGATTTCCGCCCTGGAGCACCACTCCAACATCGTCCCGTGGCAGATCATCTGCGAGGAAAAGGGCGCGCGCCTCCGGATTATCCCCATGAACCGGCACGGCGAACTGCTGCTGGATGAATATGAAGCGCTGCTCACACCGCGTACGCGGCTCGTGTCCGTTGCTCACGTGTCGAACGCTCTCGGGACCGTGAACCCGGTGCGCCGCATGATAGACCTGGCCCACCAGCGCAACCTTCCGGTGCTGATCGATGGGGCTCAGGCGGTGCCGCATACGAAAGTGGATGTGGCCGGGCTCGACTGCGACTTCTACGCCTTCTCGGGCCACAAGATGTACGGCCCCACGGGCATCGGAGCGCTCTACGGCAAAGCCCGCCTGCTCGAGGCCATGCCCCCTTATCAAGGCGGCGGCGACATGATCAGCTCGGTCACTTTTGAGAAGACCATTTACAACCGGCTCCCCTACAAGTTCGAAGCCGGCACTCCGAGCATCGCGGCCGGTATTGCTCTCGGCGCCGCGATTGACTACCTGCAGGAAATCGGCATGGACCGGATCGCCGCATACGAACACGACCTGCTGCAGTACGCCACGGAGGCGTTCTCGGGCCTCGGCGGTGTGCGGCTGATCGGAACTGCTAGGGAAAAGGCCGGCGTGCTTTCTTTCGTCGTCGACGGCGTCCATCCGCATGATGTCGGCACCATCCTCGATCAGGAGGGTATCGCCATCCGGACGGGCCATCACTGCGCCCAGCCGGTGATGGACTTCTTCAACCTGCCGGCCACGGCCCGAGCCTCGCTGGCCTTCTACAATACCCGCGAGGAGATCGACGTCCTGGTGGCCGGAATTCGAAAAGTATCCGAGGTATTTGCCTGATGCCCGACCTTCGCGAGCTCTACCAGGAAGTCATACTCGACCACCACAAGCGGCCGCGGAACTTCCGCAGGCCCGAAGATGCGAACAAGCATGCCGATGGGTTCAACCCCCTGTGCGGAGACAAAGTGACCGTTTTCGTCCGCATGGAAAACGGGATTGTTCGGGACATCGCCTTCCAGGGGTCCGGCTGCGCGATTTCGACGGCTTCGGCTTCGATGATGACCGAGAGCCTCAAAGGCAAGTCTGAAACCGAAGTGGCGCAGATCTTTCAGCGCTTCCACGATCTGGTTACCGGAAGGAGTCCTGCAGACGCCGACAGCGCGGGCCTCGGCAAACTCGCGGTGTTTTCCGGCGTGCGTGAATATCCCGTCCGGGTCAAGTGCGCAACCCTCGCCTGGCACACCATGCGCGCGGCTCTGGAGGGGAGCCAGGAAACCGTCGCGACGGAGTGATGCTTATGAATTTTCGCAGACTTTTCGGGCGGAAAAAGCCGGATGCCGTTCCCGTGGCGGATGCTCCTGCGGCAGAGCCGGCTCCGATTGAGGAAAAAACCGCGAGGGTGTTCAACGCCGATGAAATCGAACAGGCCGTGATTGAGGTCCTGCACACCGTTTATGATCCCGAAATCCCCATCGACATCTATGAGCTCGGGCTGGTCTACAACGTTGATGTGGACGCAGCCGGCAAGGTCGTGGTGCGCATGACTCTTACCTCCCCGGGCTGCCCGGTCGCCGGATCGCTCGTGCCCGAAATCGAAGGCAAGGTCCAGCTGGTGCCGGGCGTCTCCGGTGCCAAGGTGGTGCTGGTTTGGGATCCCCCCTGGAACCCGGATATGATGTCCGAAGCCGCCAAACTCCAGTTGGGCATCTTCTAGAAACAGGCCACGAAATACACGTCGCGGAATATCCGCAACCTAAAGCCTCAACGCGGAGGGCGCAGAGGCCGCAGAGGATTTTCGGTTCTGCAACAGACAAATCGGCATCGCAATCGGAACCCTTACCCGGCCAGAGCCGATAGCGATTGCGATCCCGATCCCGACGCTCGCCAACCAGAGATACATGAGTTTGTCATGCAGGTGGGTGGACCCGGGCATGACAGACAGTACCCCAGTTGTTGCATCGATCCTCGTCCGGCGGGCAGGGACCTCCGATATTCTGCCGTCTCCGCGCTTTCAGATCTGTATTCTCGGCGCTTTAGCTTTCCAGTTTTCGATCAAAGTGAAATAATCAGCCCCGTTCTGAAACACTGATGGTGAAAGCCAAGGGAGGCACTGTGATAATGGTCATGCCGTGCGCCTGGCTTCGGGGTTGGCTCGGTGAGCGCTATCGCGCGCGCAGGCCTGTTGTGACTGCCGGCTGACGGGCAGCCATATGGCGATGAGTCGTTTTTGAGGTCAGCGAATGCCCGAGGGTGTGGAAGAGGTATTGCGAAAATACTGGGGGTTTGAAGGCTTTCTGCCGCTCCAGAAAGAAGCCATGACCAGCGTCTGCTCAGGACGCGACTCGATCGTGGTCCTCCCTACCGGCGGGGGGAAATCGCTTTGTTTTCAGGCTCCGGCGCTGGTCCTGCCCGGGCTGACGCTCGTCATCTCGCCGCTGCTTTCGCTGATGAAAGACCAGGTGGATGCGCTGCTCGAGAACGGCATCCCGGCGGCCCGTCTCGACAGCACCGTCTCCAATGCCGATAAGATCGAGATCTACAACCGGTTGCGAGGCTGCAAACTGAAGCTTCTTTATGTGTCGCCGGAACGACTCATGATGGAAGGATTTCTCGATTTTCTCAAGGCCGGCGGCATTTCCTCGGTCGCGGTCGACGAAGCGCACTGCGTCAGCATGTGGGGCCACGACTTCAGGCCTGAGTACCGCCAGCTGCGCATCCTGAGGGATGCGTTGCCGGGAATCCCCATCGGAGCCTACACCGCCACGGCGACGGAGCACGTGCGCCGCGACATTGCGGAACAGTTGGGTCTGGATCGCCCCGAGATATTTGTCGGCAGGTTCGACCGGCCGAATCTCCTCTATCGCGTCCGCCGCCGCGCCAACTCGTCCAGACAAATCAGCGACGTGCTGGAGCGTCATCGGGGCGAATCCGGGATCATCTATTGCATCCGGCGCGCCGACGTGGACGAAATGAGCCGGCAGCTGACCGATCGCGGCTACATTGTGGCGCCCTATCACGCCGGCATGACAGACGAAGAAAGAAAAGAGAGCCAGAACGCCTTTATTGATGAGAAAGTCGACATCATCGTCGCCACCGTCGCCTTCGGTATGGGCATCGACAAGTCCAACGTCCGATACGTCATCCACGCCGGCATGCCCAAGTCGCTTGAGCACTACCAGCAGGAGAGCGGCCGCGCCGGACGCGATGGCCTGGATGCCGAGTGCCTCCTTTTCTATTCCGGCGCCGACTATCTGACCTGGAAGCGCATTCTGGAGGAGTCGGAACCGCAGGTGCACGATATCGCCGCACACAAGCTTGGCCAGATGTACCGTTACTGCAGCGGAGTTTCCTGCCGTCACAAGGCGATCATCAACTACTTCGGACAGGATCTCGACCAGCAGGGCTGCCAGGCATGCGATATCTGCCTCGGCGAGATCGAAGGGGTTCCGGACGCGCTGGTGGTGGCGCAGAAGATACTGTCGAGCGTGCTGCGCCAGGGGGAGCGCTTCGGCGCGGATTACACCGCCGGCGTGCTGACAGGTTCCCGTGAAGACCGGATTGTGGCCAATCACCACGACGAGCTGAGCACCTATGGGCTTCTCTCCAAAGAAAGCAAATCCGCCGTGAGAGACTGGATCGAACAGCTCGTGGAGCAGGAATGCGTAGAGCGGGTCGGCGAGTATGGGGTGCTCAAGCTCACCGACAAGGGGCGGCGCGTTCTTAAGGGCAAGGAGCAGCCGCTTTTGCTCGAACCAGCAAAGAAGAAGCCGACGCCCAAACCTGCTCCGGCGAAGGATTCGTGGGAAGGTGTCGATCGAGGGTTGTTCGATGAGCTGCGCCTGCTGCGCCGGAAACTGGCGCAGGAGCGGGCCATGCCCGCTTACATTGTTTTCGGTGACGCCGCCCTGCGGGATATGGCCCGGAAGCGCCCTTCCACGTCCGCGGCTTTCCTGCGTGTCTCCGGTGTCGGGGAGAAGAAACTCGAACAGTACGGAGAAGCGATGTTAAGCGCCATCCGCCACTACTGCCTAGCCAATTCCCTCGACATGGATCATTCGTAGCGGAGCGCGTCGATGGGATCGAGGTAGGCGGCTTTGCGTGCAGGCCAGACGCCGAAGACCAGTCCAATCGTGACCGAGACGACAAAGCCGGTGATCACCGCCCACAGAGGAATGCTCGCCGGCAGTGACGGTACCAGAGCCATGACTATGTAACTCGTTGCTATCGCAAGGACCACGCCGAAGATGCCGCCCACGCCCGTCAGAGTCATGGCCTCGACGAGGAACTGGAAGATGATGTCCCGGCGTGTCGCGCCAACGGCTTTGCGCACCCCGATTTCTCTCGTCCTTTCCGTGACCGAGACCAGCATGATGTTCATGACCCCGATACCGCCGACCAGCAGGCCGATGCTCGAGATGGCAATGGCAATGAGCCCCACCGAAGCCGTGATGGCGTCGAACTGCTGGATCAACCGGTCCGCGGTTGAGAGGTCGAAGTTGTTCGCTTCGTTGGGCTTCACGCCGCGCCGACGCCGCAACAGGCTTTCGACCTCGTCAAGAGCGGTGGAGAGCTTCCCCTCCTGCGCCTGGATTAGCAGGAAGTTCCAATCCTCCCATGGCATCATTTTCATCATGGATCGGTAGGGAACGAGGACAGCGTAGTCCCTCGAGTTGTCCCCCATCGCTCCCGCCTTGCTCTTCTCCGTAATTCCCAGGACGGTAAATGGATGGCCATTGATCAATATCCGCTTACCGATCGGATCGGTCTGGGGGAACAGGGCATCCTTGATGTCGGGACCGAGCACAACGACATTGACGCCGTGAGAATCCTCGGTTTCGGTAAAGAAGCGCCCATTGATCAATGATGTATTGGAAACGTCTGCATAATTGGCAGGTACACCGGTGAACGAGAAATTGCGGGCGACATTCCCCTGGTATTTGATCGAGACCTGGGTCTGGCGCGGGAATCCCTGCCAGGTGACGTCCTTCACCGACACGCATTGCTCCTTGATAGCCAGCGCGTCGGCGACGGTCAAGGGCTTGCGCATCATCTCGTCTCTGGGCCGGCGGCCTCCAATGCGCGGTCCCATGCCGAGATGGAACGCAAACACGTTGTCGGTACCGAACTCCTGGACGATGCTGATGATGCTTTGACGCATCCCGGTGAGTATCGAGGCGATGACCACGACGGTCAGCACACCGATGATGATTCCGAGTACCGTCAGGAACGACCGGAATTTGTGGGCCATCAGCGTCTGCAACGCCATGGTCACGTTTTCTTTCTGCTGAAAGCCGTTCATACCTTACTCTCTGGCAAGGGCGACAATAGGATCAAGCTTTGCTGCCCGATGGGCCGGATAAATGCCTGAGATCAGCCCGATCCCCCCCGAGGCCAGGAGAGCGAGCAGAATATAGCCGATGGTTATGGTCATCGGGATCGGTGTCGTGCCCCTGATGATGACAGCGATCACGTAAGCGAGAACCAGCCCGAGCGCACCCCCGAGAGAAGCGAGCAGGGAGGATTCGATCAGAAACTGCAAGAGGATATCGCGGCGCCGCGCTCCCAGCGCTTTCCGCATTCCAATTTCCACAGTCCGTTCCGTCACCGTCACCAGCATGATATTCATGACCACGATCCCCCCGACCACCAGCGAAATCAGGGTGATCGGTGTTACCACTGCGGCGATCGCTCCGGTGAACTGGCCGATGGCGTTCTGTATCGCCTCGCTCCCCAGGATGTCGAAGTCGTCATCCTGGTTCGGGTGCAGCTTATGGCGCGACCTCAGCACCACACGCACCTGATCCTGTGTAGATACCAGGTCCTCCTCTGATGGGGCCTTCACCTGGAAGTTGACGGAGCGTTGGGCGAATATCTTCATGAACGCCGTGTACGGGATGTAGATGTTGTTATCCAGCGATTGGCCGAAGAATGTGCCGTTCTCCTTTTCCACCCCGATGACGTTGAAGGAATCCGGGCCGATCCTGATCTGTTTCCCCATGACATCGACAGGGCCGAACAGTTCCTTGCGAATCGCCTCTCCCAGCACGGCCACGGGCCTCGAGTGCTGGGTATCGAACGATGAAATGAATCGGCCTTCTGCAACAATCAGTTCCTGAATCTTGGGGGCGTCTTCGGTTACTCCTCTGATGTTGGCGTCGTAGAAGGTGCGGTTTCCCGCCTTGGCGTCGGCAGTCCGGCTCATGTTGGTATTGATGGCCGCGCAGTCAGCGCAGCGCTCCTCGACGGCGCGCATGTCGTCCAGGTAGAGCCGCTTGTTGCGCTTGATCACCTTCTCGTATTCCTCCTCCGACATGTTTACCCGGGCAATCCGGGCCACGATAAACGTGTTGCTTCCGAACGTGGAGGTCAGGCGGTCTTTGATGTAAAAGCCGAGCCCTTCGATGGCGCCGCCCACCGCAACAACCGATGCTACGCCGATGATGATTCCCAGGAGCGTGAGCACCGACCGGAGCTTGTGGGACCAGATCGAGTCAGCAGCGATGACAAACGCTTCCCAGACGGTCACGAGCGGTCGTCGGACGCGAGGCGCAGACGGTGCGAGAACCTGGGCTGTCAACATGGGAGCGTTAAGTTCGTTATAGGTCGCATTCATGATTCATTGATACGAATAAACGGGGTCCAAGGTTCTGGAAATCATTACGTGCCCGACAGATCAAAGCAAAGGGCGCAGATCCCGCAGAGCGCGAATTTCGTTCCATCTTCTCAGCGCTCTCGGCGCCTTCTGCCTTGAGATTTTATGCGACTCAGTTCGTCGGGATGCTAACCTTTCTTCGAAATCGAGGCCCTCTGGGTCGCCGGGGGAGGGATCTGAAGCATTGCACCGACTTGCAGGGATTTGGGCGAGCGGATGCCGTTCGCTTTCTGAAGAGCAGCAACGGTGATGCCATAAATGGCGGCAATCGAACTCAGAGTTTCGCCGGGCTTGACCACGTGCCGGCGGTCTTCACCAGCCTTTGAAGCGGATTCACTAACTGCCGGCGTCGAAGGCACTTTGAGCAAGGCCCCGGCGCGCAGCGACTCGGCAGATTTAATGCCGTTTGCTTTCTCGAGCGAGGCGACCGGGACGGAGTATCGCTTTGCGATCTCCGACAGTGTTTCCCCCGGCTGCACCTGATAGCTGCCGCTGAACGCTGCGGATCGTGCCGGCCTCCCGGCCGATCGGGCGGCTGCACTGGTTGTGGGAACCAGCAGCCAGGCTCCGGCGCGCAGCAGCTTAGGAGACGCGATGTTGTTGGCTACCTGGAGTTCGTCAACCGAAACCCCGTATTGTGAGGCAATTGCCGTTAGAGTCTCCCCTGGCTTGACCCTGTGGCGGCCACTGAACTCAGGATCCACTTTGAGATCGCCGGAGGACAAAGCCGCCAGCTTCTCGCTGAAGCTCTCGCCCATCCCCAGCGGCACATTAAGCACGAAATCCGGGTTGTCAGGCGGAGTATTGTAGCTCTTCAGCGCCGGATTGAGCCTGGTCAACACGTCGACCTGCACGTCCAGAGCCTTGGCCACCGCCTTCAAATTGACGCGCTTCGGGATCTGCACCTGGTCGTAGCGGAGCGGGGGGTCCATTTCGATGGGGAGGCCGTATTTTTCCGGGTTACGCGCCAGAATTATGCTCGCCATGATCAGGGGAACATGGTTTTTGGTCTCCGCGGGCATCTTCCGCTTCAGATCCGCCAATTGCCAGAAGTCGCTAAGACCGCTCCTGTCGACCAGCCGCTGAACCGCTCCCTCGCCCCAGTTGTACGCCGCCAGCACAAGGTTCCAGTCGTTGAACATGGCGTAGAGGTCGTTGAGATAGCGTGCGGCCGCGCGCGTAGACTTCTCCGGGTCCGAGCGCTCGTCGATGTATTTGTTGACCTTCAGCCCATACCGGGTTGCCGTTCCCTTGGTAAACTGCCAGATTCCCCTGGCCAAAGCGCGCGACAGGGCATTGGGCATGAAAAGACTCTCGACCTGCGCAAGGTACATCAAATCGCGAGGCACCGATTCCTCACGGAAGACCCGCTCGATCATCTCCTGGTACCGGCCCGAGCGTGTCATCCCATCGATGAAGAATTTGCGGCCGTGGCTGACCCAGAAATTGAGTGCCTTGTAGACACTTTCATTGACCCGGATGGGGATGTCGTACTTGGTGTTCAGGATGTCGGCATCCACGGCGTCTTTGAGCGACGGGTCGACCTGAATCGGGATCAGATCCAACTTTTCGAGTTCATCGACGACTGCGCGCTCCGGCTTTTCCCCGGTGTCCTCCTCGGGCCGGAGATAGCGTGACTCATCCCGCTGAATGCGCTGAATGAGATCCTGAAAATAGCGGTTGAGCACCGGGGTGGAAGTGATCTCCCACTCGGATCTCAGGAGCAGGTCGACTGCCTCATCAAACGCGAGCCGGGCTTTCGCGGAATCACCGGCCTTGATCAGGCTCGATCCGTCGAGATAGCGCGTCTCGCAGCTGCGCATGAGGTCGAGCATCTTGGGGGGGATGTCCGGATCGTCGGGCAGCTGCGCGGCGATATTGCTTGCATTCTTGCCGTCTGCGAGCGAGGTGGCTGCCCCGAGGATCACGCTTTGAGGCTGGCAGAGAACCAGCGCAGGCGCAAAAAACGCGCACAGTCCAGCGAAAGCGTGAACAGGCAGAAGGCGCTTCATGGTTTTGCAGTCGGACCGGCTACTTTTTGATTTCCTGGACTTGGGCGGTCGAAGTCAAGCGTCCGGTCGTCATCAGTACCTTTGCTTCGGGCATCATATCCAGGGCCTTCATGACTTGCGTGTCACCCTGGATTGCCACCCTCCAGCCCTCTTCGAGCCCGAAGGCGGTATTAAAGACTTCCTGCTTGATGTGTCGCTTGATGAAGTCGATATTGTCCTTGATGTCCTGATCGGTGAACTCCACCTTTTGACTGCGCAGGTATTCCTCGAAATCATCGAGCATCGCGTCGGTCACTTCGAATTTGGAGGCCGACGCCGCGTCTTCTCGTTGTGAGGGGGTTTTTACCTCGTCGTTCTTGACAGGCAGGCGAAAATTGCTGGCCGCCGGCACCTGCCCCGAGGCAAGGCGGCGTGCGTAATCGAAAAAGACATACTTTGAACTGAGCAGGGCTTCGAAATGATTGAGTTCGCGCAACGACACCTTCACGTCCGGGGTGATGCCGCCGCCGCCAAGCACCTGGCGACCGCTGTCGGTGGTCTTCACCTCGCGCTCTCGGTTCTCGTTGCCGGGGGCATCGGGAAGGTTGTAATAGTCGAAGGCTGAATCCTGATAATCGCGCTGGATCAGGCGCCCGCTGGGAGTGTAGTACCTCGCCGTAGTCAGGGCCATTCCCGTATTGTTTTCCATGTTGTAGACGGATTGAACCAGGCCTTTCCCGAAGCTGGTTTCACCCACGATGAGCCCCCGGTCGTGATCCTGCAATGCGCCGGCCACGATTTCGGAGGCACTCGCGCTGTGCTTGTTGATCAGCACGACCAGCGGGACCTGGATCTTTTCCAGGCTGGGAGCCGTATATTGGTGGGCCGAGCTCGCCAGGCGACCCTTGGTCGATACGATCAGTTCGCTCTTGCGCACAAAGAAATCCGTGACATCAATAGCCTGGTTGAGCAGGCCACCCGGGTTGTCACGCAAGTCCAGAATCAGGCCGGAAAGCTTGCTTGCCTCCAGTTTGTCCAGTTTCTTTTTCAACTCATCGGCCGTCGACTCGGAAAAGCGATCGATCTTGATATACCCCACGCCCGGTTTGACCTCGAACGCGTAGGGAACCGTGATGATGGGGATCTCGTCGCGCTCGACCTTGAACTGCAGAGGAGCGCGGACCCCCGGCCGCTCGATCGTGACATCCACCGTTGTCCCGCGCGGGCCACGCAAGTGATCCACCACCTCATCCTGGGTCCAGTCGTCGATACTTTCACCGTTGACTCTGGTGATCACGTCGCCGGCGTGCAGGCCCCGCTTCTGGGCAGGAGAGCCGGCGGCAGGGGGCTCAACGATCACAACCCGGCCGCGAGCGTCACCCCTCGGGATAAGGGCCCGGACGCGTATTCCCAACCCGTAGTATTTGCTGTGCTGCTCTTCCCGGAGGCGCGCAAACTCCTTCGGATCGAAGAAACTGGAATGCGGATCCAACGTGCGGAGCATGCCTTTGATCGCGCTGTAAATCAGCTTGTCGGCGCCGATGTTGTCGACATGGTTTTTCTGAATGACGTCAACTGCTTCTGTGAACTCGCGCAGGAACTCATTGTTGGCGTTCTGCGGTGCAGGTGCGGAACCCGCCGCAACCCTCCCACTGAAAAGCCCGCCGGCGAGGGAGGACGTCAGTACCACGAGGATCACAAAGGCTGCAAATCTATGCTTCATAACGGGATGGCTCCAAATCAACCAATAGCAAAACTAGTCGAGTATAACATGGGGCCTGGGGGCGAGCAAGGGCAGATGCTTCAGGCCTCAGACGTCGGACCCCAGATACCTTATCGGCGCTGCTGGTTCCATTGCTTGACTTGATGTTGACCCTAAATTAGACTCATACCATTGAGCAGCTCGGGACGCGAGCGTCAGAAAGCAGGTAAGAACATGGGCTCCTTGGGAATGCAAGAGATTATCGTCATTTTCGTTCTGGCTCTTATCATCTTTGGGCCGCGAAAACTGCCTGAGATCGGGAAGTCTCTCGGGAAAGGACTCCAGGAGTTCAAAAAAGCCTCCAACGATCTGAAGCAAACTTGGGAAGAGGAAGTCCGGCTGGATAAGGAAAAGGAAGCGATGAAAGAACTCCTTAAAGACTCCTCTGTCGGTTCCAAAGAAATTCAATGAAGGACGCCACAACAGAGCTGGAAAGCGAGACTGGCCAGCCCGAGCCGGAAGAAGAAGAGTCCGGCAAGATGTCGTTCCTGGAGCACCTGGATGAGCTTAGGAAGCGCCTCGTCCGGATCATCGCCTACCTCGGTATTGGGTTTATAGCATCCTGGTATTTCTCAAAGGCGATCTTCCACTTCCTCGATAAGCCGCTTCGCGAACAGCTCCCGCCCGGCGTCAACCTCGTCTTCACAAACCCGACCGAAGCGTTTGTCCTTTACATGAAGATCGCATTCGTCACGGGCATCTTTCTGACGATTCCGTTTTCACTCTACGAGGTCTGGAAGTTCATCTCCCCCGGTCTTTACAGGCGCGAAAAGAGATATGTGGTTCCGTTCATGGTTTCCTCGGTGGTTCTTTTTGCGGCCGGCGCGACCTTCTGCTACGCTTACGTCCTTCCTCAGGCTTACCGGTTTCTCATCGGATTCGGAGCCGATTTCACCCCCATGATCACGATTACCGAGTACTATGACCTGACGCTGATGATGCTCCTGGGCTTTGGTTTGATCTTCGAGATGCCTGTAATCGTGGCCTTTCTGTCCATTTGGGGACTGGTGTCCGCCCATTTCCTGTGGAGCAAGTTCAAGTATTCGATTGTTGGAATGGTTGCCCTCGCGGCTGTGCTGTCGCCAACCGGTGATGCCTTCAACCTCATGATCTGGTCGGCGCCGATGATCGTCCTCTACCTCCTCAGCATTGGCGTTGCCGCACTCTTCGGCTGGCGCCGCAAGAAGCGCGAAAATTCCGCGTAACGCCAAAGATCAACGCAGAGGCCGCTGAGAACGCAGAGACCTCTGACGTCCGCGCCCACTGCGTTGGGGTCTCAGTCAAAATGAATTTTTCGAGAAGTGGTCCCTGATCAGATCGAGGATTTCCTCGCATGTCCGTGCTGAGTGGATCCCGGCACGCAGGCCTGCACCGCCGGGAATGCCCTTCGAGAGATATCCGCCCATTCGCTTCATTTTTCCGACTGCGACGGCCGGGGGCAGGCCCTGCGCGGAACGCAGGAGGAAGGAAAGCATGAAATCAGCCTTTTCCTGCAAGCTGATCTTGCGTAGGGCAATCCCGGACAGAAAGTCGTAGCACTGGCGTATCAGCCAGGGATTGCTCAGGACACCGCGCCCGATCATCACCCCGTCCACCCCGGTTTCACGGAACATGCGTCCGGCATCGTCAGGCTGGAAGACATCTCCGTTCCCGATGACCGGGATGACGGCTGCTTCCTTGACGCGGGCAATCACCGACCAGTCGGCCTGACCCGCGAACAGGTCGCAGCGCACCCGGCCGTGCACGGTCAGGGCTTCGAGGCCGCAACCTTCCGCGAGCTTCAGGACTTCGACCGCATTGATGCTGCTCCGGTCCCAACCGATGCGGATCTTGGCGGTGAGCGGGATCCTCGTGGCCTCGCGGACGGCCCTGAAAATCCTCTCGAGCAGCGGGAGATCGCGCAGGAGATTGCTGCCTCCCCCCTGCTTTACTACTTTCTTGACCGGGCACCCGATGTTGAGATCGACGATGTCGGCGCCCATTTCCTGCACCATCGCCGCCGACTCCGCCATCCGAATCGGATCGGAACCAAAAATCTGGATCGCAACCGGGCGCTCGCAATCTTCAAAGTGGGTCAGGTGGAAGGCCCGGTCCTGGTTGCGAGTCATCCCCTCGGTACTGACCAGTTCGGAAACGACCAGACCGCAGCCTCCCAACGACTTGATTGCCTGGCGGAAAAGGGAATCCGTGTGCCCGGCGATTGGGGCAAGCACCAGGGGCGGATCGATTGCAATGTCTCGGATCTTGAACATGGGCAAGACATTATAGCAGTACTGAGTGATGAGTAATCGAGAAATGCGATATGCCGACGAAGGCTCGGCCATCGGCCACTCAGTACTGATCACTCATGATCGCGGTCTCATGAATCATGACTCAGTACTCATCGCTCATGACTCAGCACTATGAGTTGTGCCGCAGCACCCCGTGATGAATAATTAAGCCCATGGTCTACCCACCCGGACAGGGCAAGTCAGGCGAATACCTGATGCAGTTGTGGCGCCGCTACCTCGAGCAGTTTGCCGAGCACGAGGGTGATGTCGAGGCTCAGATCGTGGTCGCCTCCTACCACGCTGCGGAATTGTTCGGGTTTCTGTCGCTGTCGCTTGACCGTGATCGCAGACTCAGAAGCCTGATTCTGGAGCGGCTGGAAACCTTCCAGGAAGGTTCGCGCAAGGCCGAGATATTTGATGATCGCCTGGTCAATGCCACCTTCGCGCTGTATAACCACATGAACACACTGTGCCACCAGTTTTCTGCCGGCAACGATTCTGCCGAAAGTCTCATCCGGGGCGTCGACGAACAGGTGCGCGCGCGGGTCCAGCAGGCCTGCCAGCTCGCACGTTCCGCGGCGGCCCTGCGCGCGGCCTTCCCGCTGCTCAGCCTGATGACACTCGTTCTGGGTGGAGGATCACCGGCAACCGACGCCATCAGGCAGGTGGAGGAGCGGTTCGCTGCCGCTTCCGGCCGCGCCGGCACCGACGTGGATCATCTGCTGAATGCGCTTTACCGCCTGGTGGAAATGATGCAGCTTTTTGTCACTCTGTCGGATGTCGCACTGAAGGACCAGGTTCAGCAGATCGCTACCCGATTCAAAGAAGAAGATCAGACGCCCGACCTCCAATTGAAGCTTCGCAATGGCTTCTGCCGCCTGTTCGAGCTCGGCCATCTCCTGACCACCCACCTCGACGAAATCATCCCCGATTAAGATCTTGCGACAGCAGGTGCCACAAATGAAATCAGGAAATAGGTATCCCGTCACCGAATTCACAGTTTGGTTCAAAAAATCTCGACACCGAATTCAACTATTTGAATTTGCGGGACTGATCTGCTGGTTGAGGAGAAGGAGAAGAATGGTGATAAGCTTCAGTAAATGAGGCATTTCAGACCGACAATATGGGCGTAGCCGGGGTTGGCATGCGAAATGCATAGTATTCAGTGGTAATTTCCCGTGATCCAAGCTCGGTCTCGGAACCGAATCGTGTCGGAGAGGAGTTTTTCGCGGTCCCTTCCCGCGATGCCAGGGAATTCCTAAGCGATGCCGAATTGGTTCGAGACTGAGCTTGGCAAATAAGCGACATTAACCAACGCGAAGACCTCCAGAACCTCAAAGGGATGGTTAGAGATTCTTTGTGGTTCTGGAGGTCTTTGCTGTTTCATCTCCAGGCAAGTCAAGCCGTCGGATCGTCTGACTTGGATTGTTCCTTCTCGATGGCTGGCTTGGATTGGGCGCTCGCGGCGTACTGCTTGCTGACGAAGTTGGCGAGTTCGGCGTAAGAACCGGCGAAGTAGACTTCGCAGAGGTGCTCAACGATCCCCTTGAGCACCTGCTCCCGGCTCAGGGCGGCTGAGTAGCGGAAAGCCTTCCCTCTTTTGCTCTGAGTGAGGATCCCCTTCCGATACATTTTTTCCAGGACGGTCATAACTGTGGTATAGGCCAGGCCCCGATCGGGATTCACTCGCGTCCACACGTCCTTGACACTTGCCTCTCCCAACGGCCAAAGGATCTCGATCAATTCAAACTCGCCGGGAGTCAGATGCGCGGATCTCTTCATTTGCCGATACCCAGCTCAGGGAATTTCTGAATGTAGGCATCTTCTTTCAGCTGCGCAATGAACCTCTCGAATTCCGGCACGAACTTCTGCTGGTAAAGAAGCTTCTTGATATCGTCCTTTACTTCCCCGAACGGACGCACCACCGAAGGTTTGCGGGCATCCACGCGAAAGATCGCATACCCTTCGGCGATCTTGACTACCAGCGAGACATCTCCTTCCTTCACGGCGGTGACAGCGTTGGCGATGTCGGGTTTGAGTTTCATTACCTGATAGGTGCCGATGCCGCCGCCTTTGCCGGCGGTGCCCCCCTTGGAGTACTGGCTCGCCAGCGTCGCGAACGATTCCCCCTGAAGCGCTCGCCTGCGATATTCGTTGGCAAGGGCTTCCGCCTGGGGATCGGGGCCGTTGCTGGGGACCACGATCTCGCTGAGCGTCACCTCTTCCGGCGACGAATAGTCCTTGGTGTGATCCTTGTAGTAGCGTTCGATCTCTTCGGAAAGGATGGTGATCCGCGAGTCAACAAAATAACCCTTGACGTCCTGAATGATCATCTCCTTTTTTATATCTTCGCGAAAGCCGGCCAGTGTCATGCCCTGCTGCTCGAGCGCGCGTTCAAATTCGTCCATGTCCTTGATACCATTCTGTTTGCGCAGCTGTTCGATGTAAGCCGACACCTGGACGTCCATGCCCGAGCCCATGCCAAGTTCCGTGGCCTTCTGCAAAATCAGCCTTTTCCGGATCAGGTCTTCGAGCACGGAGTCCTCTGTTTTCTTCAGCTCCTGTTCCAGCTGATCGCCGGTGTACTGGTCGGCCAGCTCCTGCCGGCGTTTGGCCATTTCCCGGTTGAGATCGGACAGGGTGATGATGTCGTCGTTGACCTGAGCAACGATGCGCTCTACCACCTTGGGCTTGGTTTGCGGCTGTAAACCCGAGCTGAAGATCAGCATCGAGGCTACAAGCCACACGGATCTTATCATTGAGATTTCCCTCCGCGGGGGGCGAATCGGGCGCCGACATACTTGAAATCCAGTTTTTCGTGATCCACCTGGATCGGAACCTTTTGCGCCAGGGATTCCAGTTCCTTTTCGAGCGCCGCCCGCTGCCGCTGCTGCAGCAGTTTCTCCTGAATTTGGCCTTCTACTTCATAAAACTTCTGCTGGTGGGCCAGAATTTTCTCTTCCACAAAAAACGTATGATACCCGTACTGCGAGCTTACGATCCTGCTGATGGTGCCGGACGCCAGGGGAAAGATGGCTTTCTCAAACTCCTCGGGCAGTTCGCCCCTTTGGAATGTTCCCAGATCGCCGCCGTCGGACGCAGTCGGGGCTTTCGAGTACAGACGGGCCAAATCCTTGAAATTCCTGTTCCGATTCGCCTTGAGCAGGGCCTGGATCTTCTGCGCCTCCTCTGCACTATCTACAAGGATCTCGCGTACATGAACGACATCATTGCTGACAAAATCGCCGAGATGCTCTTTGTAGTAAGCCTCGCATTCTTCTTTGGTCACCGACACGCCCTTGAACAGGTGATCGCGCATGTAGGCCTGCACCTTCAGGCTGTCTGCCATGCTTTGCTCGACATCCTTGTCGCGCTTCAGGTCGTTGCTGCTTCCGCCGCCGCTGGCTGACAGCTTGTCGCGCATCGAATCGAGAGTCTTTGGACTGGGCTCTATCTTCAACTCCTCCGCCTCTTGAAGCAGCAGCTTCTCCTCTATGAACGAATCGAGCATGGCCGACTTCTCCTCGTCGGTAGCCGCAGGGCCGCGAAATTCACTCAACCGGCTGTCGAAGAACTGCTCCAGATCAGCCTTGCTATAGTTCCACTTGCCTATCTGCACGACGACGGGATCAGTTTCCGTTTGCGCTCTATCCTTCAAACCGCAGCTTTCGAAGCAGATAAGTGCTGGCAGGCAGATCACGCCGAGCATGTGCCACCGTTTGGCAGGCATGGCTGATTCTCCTAATCCCGGCATCGGCACCCACAGACAAAATCAAAATGATATCGAATGGATCGGGCAAAGTACACACCCTATGCAGCGAAAACCTCAGCGGGGCCGACGGCACATCTCACTAATGATAAACGATAACTGCAGGCAGATGGACTCAAAATATCACCGCAGGATGGACTTCAGGAAGCCCGGATCTGAGCGAGGATCTTGTGGATGGAATCGAACAAGTTCTCGGGCGGCAACTCTTCGGTCTCGATGGTCAGCACGCCCTGGGGTGAAAAGGAAGCGTTCTTGTTGCGCGATACCAGTTGGAGGAGTTTTTGCGCGCTGACTTTCGACTGATCCACAAAGCGGAAAAAGATCTGGCTTCGGCTGCGTTCGATGGCTTGGATCTGGAGCGCGAGCGTTTCCTGCCGCAACGAGGCATAGCGGAAGAGGTGGTTCACCTGCTCCGGATAGGGCCCGAAACGATCGATCATTTCCTGGCGCAGGGCATCGAGTTCGTCACGGCTGCGCGCGGATGAGATGCGCTTGTACATGCGCAGCCGCTGGCTCTCGTCGGCGATGTAGGATTCAGGGATGCGGATGTCGAGATTCAGCTTTATGGTGGAAGAGATCTCCACCTCAGGCTTCTGCCCGCGCAACTCCTCGACTGTCTGTTCGAGCAGCTGGCAGTACAGGTCGAAGCCCACGGCGTTGATGTGCCCGTGCTGTTCCCCGCCGAGCATGTTTCCCCCACCCCGGATTTCGAGGTCGAGGGCGGCCACGCGAAAGCCGGTGCCTAAATCGCTGAACTCCCGGATGGCGGCGAGCCGCTTGCGCGCCACGTCGGACAGCACCTCATCGGAAGGCACCAGGAGGTAGGCGTAAGCACGCCGGTCCGACCGGCCGACCCGGCCGCGCAGTTGGTAGAGCTGCGCCATGCCGTAGAGGTCCGCACGATCGATGATGATGGTGTTGACCCTGGGAATGTCCAGTCCGTTTTCGATGATGGTGGTCGCGACCAGGATGTCGACCTCATCCCCGACGAAGCGCATCATGACCTTCTCGAGCTCCCGCTCCGGCATCTGGCCGTGCGCCACACCGATGCGGGCCTCCGGCACCAGCCTCTGGACCATGGCCGCCATCGAATGGATCGATTCCACCCGGTTGTGCACGAAATAGACCTGGCCGTTACGGGCCAGTTCGAGCTCGATTGCAGAGCGCACCACATCCGGGCTGAACTTCAGCACCGAGGTCTGGATGGCCAGGCGGTTCTTCGGGGGCGTTTCGATGGTGGACATGTCTCGCAGTCCCATCAATGCCATGTGCAAGGTACGCGGGATGGGTGTGGCTGTCAGGGTGAGCACATCGACGCGGGTTTTGAGCGCCTTGAGGCGCTCCTTGTGGGCGACGCCGAAGCGCTGCTCTTCGTCCACGATCACCAGCCCCAGATCCTTGAACGCGACATCCTTCGACAACAGCCGGTGCGTGCCGATGAGTATGTCTACGCGCCCCGCTTCGAGATCCTCGATCGACTGCTTCAGCTCCTTGGGGCTGCGGAAGCGCGACAGCAGCTGGATGCGTACGGGAAAGGCGGTGAAGCGCTGCCGGAAGGTATTGTAGTGCTGGAACGCGAGCACCGTGGTCGGCGCCAGGATCGCCACCTGCTTGCCGTCCATGACGGCCTTGAAGGCGGCGCGCATGGCGACTTCGGTCTTGCCGTAGCCGACGTCGCCGCACAAAAGCCGGTCCATGGGGCGCGCCGCCTCCATGTCGTTTTTGACCGCCCCGATGGCATCGAGCTGGTCGCGCGTCAGCTCGAACTCGAACGAGTCCTCGAACTCGCGCTGCCAGGCCGAATCGACCGCGTAGCTGTAACCGGGGACCATCTGGCGCTCGGCGTAGAGCTTCAGAAGCTCGCCCGCCATGTCGCGCATCGATTTTTTGATCCGGCTCTTGGTCCGTTCCCAGCTGGTTCCTCCCAACCGGTCCAGCGTCGGGTGCGCGCCGTCCACGCTGCTGTATTTCTGGATGAGGTCGAGCCGCTCGACCGGGACGTACAGCTTCGCGTCGTCCTGGTAGGTCAGCAGCACGAACTCCTTGGCCCCCTGCTGCAGGTCGATGGACTTCAGGCCCTGGAACCGCCCGATGCCGTGATCGATGTGAACCACGCAGTCTCCCGGTTTCAGGTCCCTGAAATCGGAAATGAACATTCGGGCCGCGCTGCGCGCGCGTTTCGGCGCCGCCGCTACTTCCGACTCGTCAAAAACGTCCGTCCCGGTCAGCACCCGCAGCGGCAGGGCGGGAAGGAAGAAGCCGGCATGCACGGATCCCACACCCAGCAAAACCGAGCCGTCTGCCGGCACCTGGGCTTCGCCGGCATCGTCGTCGCCCAGGCACAGATGGGCCGGGATCTCATACTCCTTGAGAATGTCGCGAACGCGTTCGGCACGGCCCGGATTGGCAAAGAGAAAGACGATGCGTTCCCCTGCTTCGCGGAACTTCTCGAGGTCGGCGATCAGGTCGCGGATGTTGCCGTGATACTTCCTCGTGCCCTGAGACGAGAAGTAGAGCGGCGCTTCCTCCTCCAGCCTGCGCTCGACGCTCAGCTCCTCGACCGCCAGACACGGAAAGCGCCCCAGCGCAGTGCGGAACTCGTCGCTGGTAACGTAGATCTCATCCGGCGCGAGCACAGGCTTGCAGGCCTCCACCCGATCGACGAAGCGTTCGTAGAGTTCGGTGTGGTATTTGGTCAGCGTCGTTTCCAGAATGTCGCGGTCGGACAGAACCAGGCGGTAACCCTTGAGGTAATCGAAAAGAGTCCGGTCGAGCGGATCGATTGCCGGCAGCATGAACTCGAACGCGGGGAATGGCTCCCCCGCGCGCGCCAGAGCCAGCTCCTCTTCCAGGAACTTGTGAAAAGGCCCGGCCCAGCGCTTCGGCGCTTCCTGCGCCCACCGTTCGAGGAGCGGGCGGCGCACACAATACTCCCGCATCGGAATCAGCTCGACCCTGGAGATCGCCGAGATGGAACGCTGGGAATCCACATCGAACAGGCGCATCGACTCGATCTGATCGCCGAAGAATTCGATGCGCACCGGGTTTTCCATGTGGGGCGGGTAGATGTCGAGGATTCCGCCCCGCAGCGAAAACTCGCCGGGATCGGTAACCGGGTCATCCTCCAGGTAGCCGGCTTCGTGAAGGTAGTCGCGCAGGAGCTCCGGGGAATAGGGCTGGTCTTTGTCGAGCTCGAGACAGTAGGAGAGGAAACGTTCCGGGCTGTGCAATCGTACCGCCGCAGCCCTCACCGAGGCGACCACGACCGCGGGGCTGTCCTGCAGAAGCTGCCAGACCGCCTGGGCGCGGGCCGCCGCAATATCGGGGTGCGGCGAGAGCCCGCGATAGGGATCCACCTCCAGGCTGGGCAGAAGAACCACGCGCGGCGGCGCCGAAGAAAGCAGAGCGAGGAAAAAGCCGAGCTCCTGCGCCAGATTGCGCGCTTCAGTGCTCGTTCCGGTGAGGACCGCCATGGACCGCCGCTCGGCCAGGGCTGCCTGGGCGATGATCAGTCCCTTGACCCCGGTTACCGGCCCTTCGATCGTGAGCGCGCGAATCCCCTGCTGCAGGCGGGCCGACATGTCTCGCAGCACGCCGCTCTGCGTTGCGCTCTCAAACACCCTCTTCAGATGAAGCACGATCCGACCGCAGGGAAACAAACCGCGAAACATACGAGACCCACGAATTGAGTCTTCGTTTCTTTCGTGTGCTTCGCGGTTTCAACCATTCGTGTGCTTTTTCGATGATCCGAACCGGCTCAGGATCTTCCTGATGATGGCGGTTGTGGAGGTGCCTTCTACCAGAGGAATGCTGTGGACGGTGCCCCCTGCGTTCTCCACGGTTTCACGGCCGACAATTTCGGAGACCCCCCAGTCAGCACCCTTGACCAGAACATCGGGAACAATGGCATCGATGACGCGCCCGGGCGTATGATCATCGAATATAAAAATATAGTCGATGCACGCCAGCGCTGCAAGAACCTCGGCCCGCTCCCCTTCGGGCACGAGGGGACGCCCCTCACCTTTGAGAGCGCGGACTGAGTCGTCGCTGTTGAGTCCGACGACCAGCACGTCGCCCAGGGAGCGCGCCTGATTGAGGTAGCGCACGTGCCCTGCATGAAGGAGATCAAAGCAGCCGTTGGTGAAAACGATCTTCTTCCCTTCGCGGCGCAGCCGCTTCCGGATCTGCACCACTTCATCGAGAGTTTTCAGCTTGGGAATTGCCATGACGAGGCTGGAGAATAGCAGATGCCCCTCTTTAAAAGCAAACCACGAACAACCACGAATGATGGTAATTTCTTTGAGGTCTTCGCAGGCTTTGTGGTTAAGATTCGTGCCATGAAGTCATTTTTCATCTGGACGGCAGCATTGGTGCTCGGCGCGATGCCGGCATGCACCGGAGGCCGCAGACCGGTCATCGAGGAGATTGCTCACTATAACACGGCCGGGTGGGCGCACGATGTCGCAGTGGAATCGCAATTGCTGTATGTGTCGGATCGCCAGGGCGGCTATCTGATTTTCGATTGGGCCGCAGGCTGGGCGGCACCCCGGATCTTCGCCCCCGTGCAGGATATCATCTCCCTGGCGCCCCATGCCGGCAGACCTTTGCTTGCGGCCCGCTTCGAAGGGCTGGTGCTTGTCTCCCCAACCGGGGCGGTCCGGGCGCGGTTTGCGAACGGAGACATCGCCAATGCCGTCGTGACCAGGGACGAACTGGCCTTTGCCGCCTATGGCTCGCACGGCCTGGTCGTCGTGGTCCTCGGCAAATCGGATCTCCGCCTCTTAGCCGAGCTGCCGACACCCGGGTGGTCTCACGATGTCAAGCTCTGGGGCGATCGTGCGCTGCTGGCGGACTGGAACTACGGGCTGCGTGTCGTTGACGTGCGCCGGCCGGAAACTCCGGTGGAGATCGCTGCGCTCCCCTCGCCGGCGACGTCGATCTGCATCGCCCTTGGGGAAGCGGCGGGCAATACCGTCGCTGCGGTTGCCGAGGGACACGGCGGCGTCTCGCTCGTGGCATTCGACGCCGACGGCACCCCTTCCCTGATCGCGCGCCACGCGCTCGGCCTCAATCCCACGGATGCGCCTCACCCGGAGACCGGCGGCTGGGCTCACGGCGTCGCCCTGTGCCGCAATTACCTGTTCGTTGCCAATTGGAAGCGCGGTCTTGCCGTGCTCGACATTCGTGATCTCCGCCACCCGCACCTGGTTAAGGAGGTGCCGACTCGCGGCACATCCCTCGGCGTGAAAGCCATAGCGGAATCTGGCGGCACGATCCGCATCTTTCTGGCCGATGGCGAAGACGGCCTCCGCGTCTTCCGGTTCCGGGCGCTCTGACCTCTCAACGCAGAGGGCGCAGAGAATGCTTTTATGATATCGTTCAAGACAAAATGCTGACGAAGGAGCCGCATATGTCCTGCCCATTGTGCAACAAGAACCATGCCTATTCCATAGACGAAGCTTTGAAGAGCCTGGCCGGCACCCCACGCCGCCTGGACCGGCTCGCCCAGGGATTCAACGCGAAGCAGGCCTCCGCCCGGCCTGCCCCCGGCAAATGGTCGGCGAAAGAGATCGTCTGCCACCTGGCTGATTGCGAACTGGTGTACGGGCTGCGCTATCGCATGATAATTTCCGAGCCGCACGCCACCCTGATGGCCTTCGATCAGGAGGCATGGGCGAAACACCTTCAATACCGGGAACAGCCCATGAAGAGCGCGCTTGCCTGCTTCAAGGTATTGCGCGCCGGCGACATCGCGTTGCTGAAATCGCTCCCGCGTTCGGCCTGGAATAAAGGGGGACAGCACCCGAGTTACGGCGCACTCACCCTGCGACAGATCGTGACCCATCTTGTCGATCATGATCGGAACCACGTCGCGGCGATCGAGCGTCTCGCCGCCCGCTGAGATTTCGGAGAACTTTACGAAGCGAAGGATCCCCATACCAACGAGCACGCCAGGCACTCTGCTGCTCGGCTCCGATGACACTTCGGACCTGGCCGCGAACCACGGCAGCTATTTCCTGGTATTCAACGCCATCCTGAATTTCGACAATCTGAACGCGGGCAGGAAATTAGACGAGAAACAAAGCCTCAAGGCTGAGGCCGCAGAGGATGCAGAGTACACGGAGCGGGGTATCCGCGGTTTATTTTCTCTGCGGTGAGATTTTCAAGGCATGTTTTCGAAGAAGGCGGCGAGGTGTCGTGCGGCTTGCTGCACTGCCTGTTCGTTTTCACCTTCGACCATCACGCGAGCCAGTCTTTCGGTGCCCGAATAACGCAACAGGATGCGGCTGTGCGCGCCCAGCTTCTTTTTGCAGGCGGCTTCGGCGTCGCGCAGGCCGGGGATGTCTTCCAAGAGGACTTTTTCGCGCACGCTCACATTGAGCAGCACCTGCGGGAAGCGTCTCACAGGACTGCACAGGGCCGCAAAATCCTGGTCCTGCTTTACTAGGATTTCCAGAACCTTCAAGGCCGTAAGCAGGCCGTCGCCGGTACGGGCCAGGCGCGTCATGATGATGTGCCCTGACTGCTCGCCTCCGAGCACGGCGCCGCGGCGCAGCATCTCTTCAAGCACGTACCGATCGCCGACCGCCGTGCGCACAAGGTGGAAACCGATGTTCCCCAGCGCCACCTCGAGGCCCAGGTTCGCCATGACGGTGCCCACCACCACGCGCGGCGCATCCTCGAGGTCGTAGTAACGGGCGAGCAGATAGAGCACGTCGTCGCCATCGTGGATCCGTCCGGCGGAGTCCACAAACAGTGCCCGATCGGCATCGCCGTCAAATGCGATGCCGATGTCGGCCTTGCGCGCCTGAACCTCCTGTTGCAGCGCGTCGAGGTGGAGCGTGCCGGCCTTGAGGTTTATGTTGCGCCCGTCGGGTTGGCAGTGGATGGCATGCACATCGGCGCCGAGGGCCCGCAGAAACGAGGGAGCGATGTAGGAGAGCGATCCATGGGCGCAGTCCACGACCAGGCGCATCCGCGTCAGGCTGAAACCGGGAGCGAGGCAGGCACTCAGGTAGTCCGCATAAAGATCCTGGTACCGCGGTACGACGGAGAGTTGGAGTTCGACGGCGCCGGGATCGCTGCTGAACCCGGCCGGTGCCGCGAGACTGCAGGTGAGTATGTGCGTTTCCAGTTCCTCCTCCACCGCATCGTTGAACTTGATCCCGTGCGCGGAGAAGATCTTGATTCCGTTGTCCTGGAAGGGATTGTGCGAAGCGCTGATCATGATGCCGGCATGGGCCGCAGTTTTCCTGGTAAAAAACGAAACTGCCGGGGTGGATACCACACCGCACATCTCGGCGGTTCCGCCCGCATCTGCGATCGCGTGCCGGAGCAGGCCCTCGATCCAGGGGCCCGACATGCGCGTGTCCCGGCCGATCAGAAGCCTCGGCTGCAGGTGCATCGACCTGAGGTAGCCCGTCAGGCAGTAGCCGATCCGATACACGTCATCCCGATCAAGCGGCGGCTCTCCGGCAATGCCCCGGATCCCGTCCGTTCCAAATAAGCTCCCCATCACTTCTTCCTTGCTCTCCGGAGCAATGTAACCTCCTGCGGGCTAACCTGTTTGATCACAATCCCGGTTCCGAGTTCCTTGGTAATCTCCACAGCAGGCTTTGCGGCCATGCGACTCGAGAGCGGCTCGGAGTTCGGCACCGATACCGTAGCGCTGAAATCCTCAGCCGCAAGCTGCCGCTTGAAAGTCACGGGCACCAGCACGCTCACCGAAAGGGACGGCGGGCTGACATCATATCCTGCATCATCGAGCACCGTAACCGGAATTCTCAGCGTGCGCGTCTCGCGGTGCGGTCCCAGCTCGACATCCACCTCAACAGCAGTCGGGCTGGTATGTATATCGGCATTCCGGACATTCAGATTCACCGTCGTCTGAAATGACTGTCTCTGTCCCGCGAGGGACACGGGATCGGTTTCCACCCCCCTGATGGGAATGATGGCCGAGCGGGGCCCGCTGATATGCACGGAAATCGGCCGGCAGGCCGCCGTGTAGATATCAAGCCCGGCGGCGGGACTTCCCTGGATCGGGACTCTGACCGGTACATCCTTCGCGATGACCCGCTCCAAGACGAACGTTGCGCGTGCCGGATTCACCCGGATCACCGTGAGGCCAGACCCCGGGCTGACATGGACTCCATCCGGAGTCAAGGACACCGTCTGCTCTCCTTCGCCCGCCGACTGAAGATCGATCGTGTACGTCAGATTCGGCAGACTGCCGGTCAGATTGGGGGCGCCCAGCGCTGCAATCTCCACGGAATTCGGGCGCTCGTTCACGATCTCCATGCCGCGGGGAATCTGCACGACCAACGGCACGGTGAAAACCCGTTCCCCTTCGGCGCCGCGCACCATGATCCAAAGCGCGTAAGCCAACAGGATTGCGGCCAGCTTCAGCCACCAGTTCTTCAAGATCAGGTCTTTGATAAATCTGAACGCTTCTCTCATTTTCTCTTGGGAATGAGGGATGAGGGAAAAGCAGGAACACTCATCACTCATGACTCATCCCGAATCATTCATGAAGCAGAATCGCACGCCGGCCAAGACCGAACGGTCGGCATCGGCCAGCGTCTTTCCGCGTCCAAAACTGCATCTTGGTCGCACATTCATGAATAATCCGGGTCATACGACTTGCTGCCGTTCCGTCACAAGTTCTTCGTCGGCACCCGCGGACTTGCCTTGCATGGCCGCCAGCAGAACGTCGCGCAGACCGGCGCCGTCGAGGTTGCGCGTGATCTTCCCCTCGATTGCGGCGGAGATGGTGCCGGTTTCCTCGGATACGATGATGGCGACGGCATCGGTCTCCTCCGTGATGCCGATGGCGGCCCGGTGCCTGGTTCCCAACTCCTTGCTGAGGTGCGGATCCAGCGTCAGCGGCAGGAAGCACCCGGCGGCGATAATCCGGTTCTGCTGAACGATGACCGCGCCGTCATGAAGCGGCGTGTTCGGGCTGAAGATCGTGACCAGCAGGTCATAGGTCGGTATGGAGTCCAGGGCGATGCCGCTCTCCGCGTAGTTCTTCAATCCGATGTCGCGTTCCACGACGATCAGGGCGCCTATTTTTTTCGAAGCCAGGGTTGTTGCCGCGAGGATGATCTCCTCGAATTCCTCCTTGGCGGGGCTCCTGCGATGTCCGCCGAACCAGGATGTCCTTCCGATGCCCGCCAGCCCGCGCCGGATTTCATTCTGGAAGAGCACGATGATGGCGAAGACCACATAAGTGAACAGGTTGGTGAAGAGCCACTCCAGGGTACGCAGTCGGTAGTACTTGGTGAGAGCATAGAAGCACACCAGGACAACGAGGCCGAGCGTCATCTGCGCGCCCCGGGTTCCGCGCAGGAGCAGGAGGAAGCGGTATATGAGGAAGGCAACGATCAGGATGTCGATGAGGTCGCGGAACGTGCGGGGAGCGTACTGCGACAATCCCGAGATGATGTCAGAGTACGGGGTCACTCGCTCACCCTTTCGCTGAGGAGCGCGTCCGTGACGCGCGCGACATCGCGCATCGCTGCCACGTCGTGGACGCGGACCATGTGAGCTCCGCTGAGAATGGATGCGGCCACGGCTGCGGCGCTTCCCCAGATCCGGTCCGCCGCCGGATCCGACAGGATTCTGCCGATGAACGACTTCCGGGAGGTGCCGACCAGAACCGGAAATCCGGCCGCAGCCAGGCGGTCCAGGTTGAGGATGATCTGCAGATTCTGGCTCACTGTCTTGCCGAAGCCGATCCCGGGATCCAGGATGATCCTGTCCCGCGCCACGCCCAGTGCCTGAGCCCGGTCCGACACCCGGCCCGCCCACTCCTCGATCTCCCCGAGGATGTCGGGGCTCGGCGGCAGCTTCTGCATGGTGCCTGGTTCCCCTCTCATGTGCATGAGAATGACGCCTGCTCCGAAGGAGGACACTGCCTCCCCCAGCGCGGGATCTTTCCCAAAGGCCGTAATGTCATTGACCAGGACGGCGCCTCTCTCCAAGGCGGCGCGGCCGACCTCGGATTTGGAGGTGTCGATCGAAACCGGCAACGGATACTTTTCCATCAGCGCCTCGAGCACCGGCAGGATGCGGCGCAGCTCCTCCTCGGCGCTCACTCCCTGCGACCCGGGCCTCGTCGATTCACCGCCGACATCCAGTATGTCGGCGCCCTCCTCCGCGATGCGCCAGGCGCGCTCCACCGCCCGGGCGGTTTCGAAGAACGCACCTCCGTCCGAAAAAGAATCAGGCGTGACATTGAGAATACCCATGATCAGGGTTCTGGATCCGAGATCCAGGACCGTGTCGCGGGCCCTGATTCGAAAATGCCTGCGGGAGCCGGCGTAGGGCATGCGTATTGTTCGGCGATGTCCCGCGCCCTTTCCCCAGGTCGCGGTCAATTATTAATTGACGTCACAACTTCGAGCTGCGGTAACTTTGAAGTGCGGCGTCATGACGCCGCTTTGAAAATCACGACCGTCGACATTCCCAAGCTGATAGAAAGCGGCGTCATGCCCCCGCACTCCCCAAAATATCAAGCCGGTGCCGGTTTGCCTTTGGGATTGATGAGCTGCGGCAATGGTCCGTGGGGGGATGGGCCTTTTTCCTTTACCGGGCTGCCCTCAGAGTCGCTGTCGGATGCCGGCTTCGGCTTTCCCAGCGGCAGGCCTTTGACGATGGCCTCGATTTCCCAGCTGTCGAGCGTCTCGCGCTCGAGCAATGCTTCGGCAAGGTGAATCAGGTGCTCCTGGTTGGATTCCAGGCAGTTCCATGCGCGGGTATAACTTTCTTCCACGATGCGCTTCACTTCTCTGTCGATCTGTATGGCGGTATCTTCACTGTAATCCCTGTGCTGTGAAATCTCCCGGCCCAGGAATATCTGTTCCTCCTTTTTTCCAAAGGCCAGCGGCCCCATGAGCGGGCTCATGCCCCATTCGGTCACCATCTTGCGCGCCCGTTCGGTGGCGACCTCGATGTCGTTGGCGGCGCCGGTGGTTTCCGTATCGAGGAACATCTTCTCCGCGCAGCGCCCGCCCATCAGGATCGAGATCTGCCCCTCGACGAATTCCTTGCTGTAGTTGTGCCTGTCATTCTCGGGCAGCTGCTGGGTCAGGCCGAGCGCCATGCCGCGCGGGATGATCGTGACCTTGTGCAGCGGGTCGCTTCCCGCGGTCAGGTAAGCCACCAGCGCATGCCCGGCTTCGTGATAGGCCGTGACTTTCTTGTCGCTCTCGGTGATGACCATGGACTTGCGCTCCTTGCCCATGAGTACCTTGTCCTTGGCACCTTCAAAATCCGACATCACTACGAATTTGCGATTGTACCGCGCCGCATTCAGAGCCGCCTCGTTTACCAGGTTCGCCAAAGCGGCGCCGGAGAATCCCGGGGTGCCGCGGGCGACGACGGTGACATCCACGTCGTCGGCGATCGGAATCTTGCGGGTGTGCACTTTCAGAATGCCTTCCCGCCCGCGGATATCGGGCAGAGGCACTACCACCTGCCGGTCAAAACGGCCCGGCCGCAGCAGCGCCGGGTCCAGAACATCGGGCCGGTTGCTCGCTGCGATCAGGATCACACCGTCATTGGATTCGAAGCCGTCCATCTCAACCAGCAGCTGGTTGAGTGTCTGCTCCCTTTCATCATGGCCGCCGCCCAGGCCGGCGCCGCGATGGCGGCCGACGGCGTCAATCTCGTCAATGAAGATGATGCAGGGAGCGTTTTTCTTCCCCTGCTCAAACAGGTCGCGCACACGACTGGCGCCCACCCCGACGAACATCTCGACGAAATCCGATCCGCTGATGGAAAAGAAGGGGACGTTCGCCTCCCCCGCGATCGCGCGCGCAAGGAGCGTCTTGCCGGTTCCGGGAGGCCCCATCAGCAGCACGCCCTTGGGGATGCGGCCGCCCAGTTTCTGGAACTTCTGCGGCTCCTTGAGGAACTCGATGATCTCCGTGAGCTCCTCCTTGGCTTCTTCAACCCCGGCGACGTCCTTGAAGGTCACCTTCTTTTGCTGGCTCGACATCAGCCGCGCCCGGCTCTTCCCGAAGGAGAGGGCCTTGTTGCCCCCGCTCTGCATCTGCCGCATCAGGAAAATCCAAAAGCCGATCAGCAGGATAAAAGGGAGCCACGAAGAGAGGAAAACGTACATCAAAGACGAGCTGCTGGTCTTCTCCAGCTTTACCGTCGCACCATTGTCAATGAGTTTGTTCGACAGGTCCAGCTGCTGATCGCCGGGAACGATCGTCTTGAACTTCCTGCCATTGATGTCTTCGCCCTCGAGGTCCTCCCCCGAGATCGTGACGGACTTGATTTTTTTCGCGGTCACGTCCTGGTAGAAAGTCGAGAAATTGCGCTCCTCGATGTTGCCATCACGCACTGTGTAAAAGAGTTCCCACAGCAGAACCAGTGAGACCACCACCGCCAGCCACACCAGGATGTTTTTCAGATTGGCACTCAAAGCAAAAACCTCCGATGGGTTCCTTTGCGCCCCGCAACAGCTCCGCACTGCGTACTATGAATGAGCTGACTAAGAAATTGGGCTGCGAAACCCACAAACCAGATTATACCAGACGCCGGGAAAGGTTTCCTAGGATAACCCTGCAAGGCTCTATGTTTTTAAGTCATTGCATATTGAACCGCTTCCACCTGCCCACACATTCCTTATAGACGCCAAAATCACCAAATAGTTTCGCTTACAAGGAGTCAGGAGACAGGAGGAAAGCGCCACCTGACACTATTCTCATCGAGGAATCGCTTCACCGCTCCCTGGATCCGGGGTAGCCCTTAGATCGGCAACCGTCTGGCCTCAATACGGATAGATCGGCCGGAACCGGCTTTGGCTGCAAAGGTTTTTGCCGGCCTGAATCCCGGTACCCAGACTACTGCTTCCCCCACTACGACCATGGGAAGCCCAGCGCGTGCAGGCAACGGAAATCGGGCGGCGAGCAGCATCTTCTTCACTTTCCGGTGACCGGGACCTCCGTAGCGGTCGCCGGGGAGACGCGAGCGGATGGTCAGTACCGGGGGCAAATTATCCGGATTGAGGAGCGCGCAGGCGATCCCCTCGCTCTGCGGCAATGCGGCCGGGTTCGCTTCCGGCTCGCGAGAAGCGAAGAATTCCAATCCCGCCTCCGGGACCAGACAACGCCCCGGTACGGCAAGCTGATATGAGAAGCTCACCGACGCCTCGCGGCTCCTTCGGACCAACTCGAGCTCATCCAGGATGCGCTGGGCTCCGATCCCGGCCGGCAACTCGATGCGCCTTCCGCTCCGGGCCGGCCCGCAAAGGCGCAGGATCTCCTCGATGTGGACCATTTCAATGCCCCGCAGCGATCCAAGGACTTCACGCAGCGCGTGGCGCACGATCTGGCGCCCCAGGGGGAGAGCCAGCTGCAGAAGCCGGGGCGCCGGCAGCGAGACCCCGTCCGGCAAAACGGTGCGCATGCTTTCAAATTCCATGCGGGCATGGTGTTCGAGGAATTCATCAGCCGCGCGTGCCAGTGCAGCCTCGCGGGCAAGAGTGGCGATCAGCCGGGGATTGAAGTGCTCTTCGAGGTAAGGAATCAACTCCTTCCGGATGCGGTTTCTCCGCAGGCGCAGGTCCCGGTTGGTCGAATCCTCGCGGTAGGCGGCTTTACGCTCGGACAGGAACTCCAGAATCCGTAGCCGGGAGCATTCGAGCAGAGGACGGATAATACGGCCGCCGATCACGGGGCGGATACCCTCGAAGCCGCCGGGCCCGCTGCCGCGCAGCAGGCGGAAGAGGATCGTCTCGGCCTGATCGTTCAGATTGTGGCCGGTCGCAATCTTGTCCGTGCCTGTGCGGGCCGCGGCGCGTTTCAGGAATTCATAGCGCGCCTCGCGGGCGGCCTCTTCCAGGTTTCTCTTCCCGGCGGCAGCGACCGACTTCAGATCGGCCGATTCGGAGAGGAAAGGCCAGCCGAGGTCCGCGCTCACCCTGCGCACGAACTCCTCGTCCTCATCCGCTTCCGTGCCGCGGATGCCGTGATTGAAATGCGCCACGGTCAGTTTCAGGTTCATAGGAACAGCCAGATCGTGCAGGCAGAGCAGCAGCGCCATCGAGTCGGCTCCGCCCGATGCCGCGACCAGCACGTGCTCCCCCTGCCGCAGCATCCCGAACTTTCGAACGGTCCTGAGCACCCGGAGTTCCAGTGCTGCAAATCTCATCCTTTCTCTCATGTGTTTTACATTTTTACCACATCCGTGGCCTTTGTGCGCGGGATAGCCGCACTCTGCAGCGCACGAAAATCGGGACGATGTCGGGAGACATGGGGAGGGTCGCGGCTGCCAGACGCGACCCACTTGGTGGGCGCGGGCGGCCCGACCGCGCCCGGCAACGTCTATTTTCGAGGCAGTCCCCCATGCGCCATGGCGCACCTTATGACGCATGAAAAGCTCATATTATCCGGTTGGTGAACGTCGGTATCGGGATCGATATCGCAATCGCTATCGCGGTCGTTATCGGTTTTTGCCGGCTATGAGGTCCGATTGCGATGGCGATCCCAATTCCGATG
>JAIQGI010000045.1 GCA_020072565.1 Terriglobia bacterium | reverse complement strand
CTGACGAAGAGCGCCGTCAACTTCGTCTGCATCCACACGATACTCTGCCAAAATGGAACTACACAATTGCGCCAAATCCCCGAGCAACAGCAATCTACTCATAGCCAAAATGTGAACTTATTTTTGCGCGGGCCCTAAGCAGCATTTTATAGCCAACCTGTGTTCGCGGATCCAGTTTTCTGGCTCACCTACCTCTTGTTGCAGATTCGCACGTTCTTCCTTCATCCCGGCGAGAATCGTGCGGGTGTGATCGCCAAAGTTGACGCGCAGCTTTACGAGCTTGTCCGCACCTGGTACATCGGATACGGATTCAATAGTGCCGACGCGCACGTCAATTTGTTCGAGCACCTTAATATCGATGAGTGGCTTTATCGGGGCAGGTACCAAATGCATCGCACTCCTGATCGTCAGCCAGGCTGGAATCCGCAGGTCGACGGGATTGCTTACATAAAACTCAGTCAGACCGCAATCGACACAAACATAGCCTCTCGTTTTTGGCGTCTAAGGGCTATCGGGTCCTCCATCCTGAAATATATGTGGATCGGCGACGCCATCCAAACGCAAATTCCTTAAACCAAGAAAAGCACCCCGAAAATCAAGCCTAAGCGCCGCCGGGCTCCGTCATTTGGCCGCTACTCTAAGGCTCAACTGAACTTCCGTCGGTCCGCCCCGATACCGAATCTTCAATTTCGAATTGCTACCGGAAATTGGGCGTCGGCAGCACGCGGGCCTTCTGGGTCAGCGTTGTTTCCCCCACTTGAAGAGTGACGACATAATCACCCGGAGGCATCGCGGCCTGGCCGCCTCGGCCGCCGGCGGGAGGTGCCGCTGCAGCACCCTGAGCGCCACGACCGGCAGCAGCAGCGCCCTGGGCGCCACGGCCTGCGGCAGCAGCAGCACCCTGGCCGCCACGACCGGCAGCGCCGGCGGCAGCCAATGCCGCAGCACCCGGGGCGCCGCGGCCGCCGCCGAAGCCTCCCTCGGAAGACACACGGTTGATGCCCGCCCTCTGGGACCCGGTTACCGTGCGAACGACCTTCCCGGTCTGATCGGTGATCGTGATTGCAACCGGCTGTGAGGCATCCTGTGCCAGATAGTAATAGATGAGGAGGCCGTTGGGATCATTGGGTGTGCTCGGGAAAGCATCTCCGAGCATCCTGTAATTTCCCACCGCACCGTCACGGCGGATCGGCTTCGGCTTGACCGAGAAGAGGTGCACTCCCTTGGCCAGGTTCTTTTCCGCCATTTCGGCGATGGGCGCGATGTCGCTGACCCAGATCCCGCGCCCATAGGTCCCGACCACGAGATCCTGTTCGCGGGGGTGGATGACCATGTCGGTGACCGGCGCCGGCGGCATGTTGCTCTTGAACGCCACCCAGCGTATGCCGCCATCGATGGACACGTAAACGCCTATATCCGTGCCGGCAAAGAGCACGGATGGCATTGCCAGGTCTTCAACAATCGAATTCACCGGCCACTGCGGCAGATTCGAGGAAATGTTCTTCCATGTCGCGCCGAAATCCATCGTCTTGAACAGATATGGTTTGAAGATATCCTGGCGCCGCCCGGTTTTCGCCACATAAGCCGTGCCGGCAGCGAAGCGCGAGGCATAGACGCGGCTCACCCAGACATCCTCCGGTCCCCCCGCGGCCGCGACGTTTTTGGTGACGTCGGTCCAGTGGGCGCCGTCATCCCTGGTTATCCACACCTTGCCGTCATCGGTGCCGATCCACAGGAGGCCTTTGGCTGCCGGGGACTCGTCCATCGTGCTGATGTCGCAATAGACGATATTGCTTCCGGATTTCCCTTTGTCGATCTTGGCGGGATCGTTGTTGGTCAGGTCCGGGCTGATCTCCTGCCAATGATCGCCGCGGTCGGTCGACTTAAAGACCACCTGCGCGCCGGAGTAGATGGTCTTCGGGTCGTACGGAGACAGCATGAAAGGCGCGATCCAGTTGACGCGCAGCGGCACAATTGAGTTCTCAGGGGAAAGGTTGACGATGTTGGGCGTGCCGGTGCGGGTCGGCTGGATGCGGATGCGCTCGTGCGTCTTCTGGTCGAAGCGGCCAAGCCCGCCGAATTCCTGCGTGTTGTATACCCAGCGGCTGTCGGTCGGGTCGACCCGGTTGTACATGCCGTCCCCGGTACCGACTGTGGTCCAGTCATCGATTCCGATGCTGCCGGCCCAGCCGTTGCTCGGGCCTTTCCAACTCTCGTGATCCTGCAGGCCGGCATAAATATTGTACGGCGTATCCATGTCGACGCCGAGCGCATAGACCTCGCCGCCCCGGATCGTCTGGTAGTGCTCGCAGGTGCGGCCGCCGTCGAACGACTGGAACACGCCGCCGTCCGAGGTCGCGATCATACGGTCGGAATCTTCCGGATCGACCCACAGCGAACGGAAGTCGCCGAATGCCCGCCCGAAAACGCGGGGTCCGGGAACCTCGCGCTGCAAGTTAGGCCAGGTCTTGCCGCCATCCGTCGAGTAATTGAAGCTCGACCCGGTGATCCAGATGCGGTCGGGATTGTTTGGATCCACGACCAGCTGGTTGAACGAGTACGCAGCCTTGCCGCTGGGGTCCACTCCTTCAGGAGTGACCTGCCGCCAGGACGCGCCGGCGTCGTCGGTCCGATATACCTGTCCGTTAATGGTATCGGTGTTGTTCCGCGGGTTGCGGCGCAGGTTGTGGTTGTCGTACACGGCATAGAGCGTGTCCGGCTTCGTGCGGCAGATATCCATGCCGATGCGCCCCATCGGGCCCTTCGGCAGTCCGTTTTTCAGCTCGGTCCAATGGGCGCCGCCATCTGTGGTCTTATAGATGCCTGTGCCAGGGCCGCCGTCGATGATTTCCCAGGCGTACCGTATGTGTTCGTAGGTAGCGGCATACAGGACCTCCGGATTTTGACGATCGCACACGAGTTCAACGGCGCCGGTACGGTTGTTGACAAAGAGGACATTCTTCCAGGTTTTGCCGCCGTCGGTGGTCTTGAATACGCCACGCTCGTCGTTCTCGGTCGCGAGGTGCCCAAGCGCGGCGACGTATACGGTGTCCGGCTTGGCCGGGTGGATCACGATGCGCGCGATGTGCTGGGTGTCCTTCAAGCCCATGTTCTGCCAGGTCCTGCCTGCGTTGGTGGACTTGTATACGCCGTCGCCCCAGTAGGCGCTGCGGGTGGCCGAATTGTCCCCGGTTCCCGCCCAGACTACGTTCTCGTCGGAGGGCGCGACGGCGATCGCGCCCATCGAGTAAATCTGCTGCGAGTCCATCACAGGCTCGAACGTCACGCCGCCATTGGACGATTTCCATACCCCACCCGTCCGCATCGCGGCATAGATCGTGCTGCGGTGCGCCTTCGCGGGTGTTTCCGGGACCGCGACGCCGACGCACCAGGCGCCGGCGCGGTAAGGTCCCATGTTGCGGTATGTAAGACCGTTGAGCAGGCCCTCGTTGAAAAGCGGTGCGGGCTTCTGCTGCGCCAGGACGGTGGCCATGGCAAGGCCCACGACAGTAACAAAAAACAGGCCTCTTCTTTTCATTATGAATTCCTCCTCAAAAGAGTGCTGTACCGGACAGGCCGGAGAATATCATCATCCCGTTCTTTTCACCACCACGTGAATTCGAAACTGGAGATTCGAGCAGCAATTTCGACTTTCGCGGCGCCCGAAACGCGCCCCCTCCGAATTCTCGGACGACTCCCTCCGAGTAGAGGAAGCCACTGCTGCGAACATATCCCGCAGGTACTTACGCCGCTTGCCGCGTCGCTCGCGCTTCGACACGGACTCAAGCGAATCGCTCTCCGTATCCGCCGTATCGTCCAGTCGCCGCTGTTTGTAATCCTGAACGAAGCTACGATCGCGTGGACGCGAAGAATGAGATCTGTCGTGAGTGTCAATCCGGTCACCCATGACTTAGCGTAAACCTTTTAAATCTCACCGGATCAGGAAGAGCCGAACCTGCTCCGGAATCAGGACAAGCGTGCCGTTGCGGCAAGCTTGAGAGCGATAATCTGCTGAAGCATAACTCCTGAGTTCTGCATGGTCCACATCCGGACGCCGTGCTTGCCAGGTGAGAACAACTAGGTCTGCCATTCTGCCCTGATTCATGGATAATGTAGCCGCATATCGACGCTGATCACTTCTGAAGGAGGAGTTGAGAAATGGAGATCGCGCGGCGTGATTTTTTGAAGAGCGCTCCGGCAGGGGCGTGGATTCTGGCACAAGCAGCAAGAGGACAGGCCCCATTATCGGCAGCGGGTTCTCGAATCAAGCTCGAACCGTTCAATTACCGCGGCGTCCGGCTGCGCGAGAGCCGATGGCGATCTCAAGTGCAAACCGCTAGAGATTTCTATTTCAACATCTCCAACGACGACATTCTCCAGGGATTCAGGGCGGCTGCCGGGCTTCCCGCGCCTGGCAAACCGCTCGGAAGCGAATGGACATCGAAGATGGGCCGCGCAAGCTGGTGCCAGACGAACAGCGCCACTGTTTTCGGTCAATGGCTGAGCGGCATGGCACGGATGAGCCTGGCCACCGGCGATGCGGCTCTGCACGACAAAGCCGTGTACCTCATGACCGAATGGGCAAAGACGATAAAATCCGACGGCAATTGTGGCATGCAGCACTATCCGTTCGAAAAGCTCGTCTGCGGGCTGGTCGACATGGAGGAGTTCGGCGGACGGCCGGAAGCCATGACATTACTCGAGAGCGTGACGGATTGGGCAAGCAAAACGTTCAACCGCACGCGCACGCCCGCCACGCCCAACGCGTACATGGGGAATCCGTCCGAATGGTACACGCTCTCCGAAAACCTCTGGCGCGCTTACCAGATTTCGGGCAACGCGAAGTTCAAGGACTTTGCCGAAGTCTGGCTGTACCACACCTACTGGGATAAGTTCGCCAATACCGCTTCACCGGACGGTGTTTTCGGGCTGCACGCATACAGTCATGTGAATACGTTCAGCAGCGCGGCCATGACGTACGCCGTGACGGGAGATTCGCGTTATCTGCAGATTCTCAAAAACGCCTATGATTTTTTGCAGCACACTCAATGCTACCCCACCGGCGGATTCGGCCCGCACGAACGGTTGATGGTGCCGGACGGGCGCCTTGGAAAGACCCTCGAGTTTCGGTTCGACAGCTTCGAGACCATCTGTGGCACCTGGGCCGCGTTCAAATTGAGCCGCTACCTGATGCAATTCACCGGTGAAGCGCGATACGGGGATTGGATTGAAAGGCTGCTGTACAACGGCATCGGCGCGGCTCTCCCGCTGGCGGCGGGGGGCAAGAACTTTTACTACTCCGACTACCGGTTGGGCGGTGGAATGAAGGTCTACCGCTGGGACAAGTTCACGTGCTGTTCAGGCACCCTGATTCAAGGGCTCGCCGACTATCACAACTTGATCTACTTCAAGGATGATGCCGGCATTTGTGTCAACCTATTCTTCCCGTCCGAGGTTGTCTGGACTCGTCCTGAGGGTGAGATAAAGTTGGTGCAGGATACCGAGTACCCGGAGTCGGAAGTGTCGACGCTCACGCTGCAAATGGCGCGGGAAGCGGCCTTCGACCTCAGGTTCCGTGTCCCCGCATGGGCGCACGATGTATCGGTGAAGGTCAACGGCTCCGATGCCAATGTTCCGTGCAAGCCTGGGAACTGGGCCTCGTTCAAGCGGACGTGGAAATCCGGGGACCGGGTCGAAATCAAAATACCCTTGCAGCCTCGGTATCAGCCGATCGATCCACAGCATCCAGATCGCGTTGCGGTCGTGCGCGGCCCGGTGGTGCTGGCTTTCGAAGCGCACTACCACGAACCGGCATTTCACCTGCCGGATGCCGAAGCTGATCTCGGGACGTGGCTCGTTGCCGACAAGATTCCCGGCGTGTTCCAGGTCGTTCCTCCCGAAACAGTCGGCAGGCAGGAGAACTATTGGGGCAGCCGCGTGTCATCGAGGTTCTGGCCGTTCTATGCAATCGAAGAGGACGTCCCGTATTTCATGTATTTCGACAAGCGATCCCTGCCTGTCAGAATATGGTAAGAGACAAGTGGGCGCCGTCGGGCCGCCGGCGCCCTGCGCCAGTCGCGATATAGCACTCAAGTGCCTCTCGTAGGTTGTTTCAGCTAATGGGCACCGGGATCGCGTCTGGCAGCCGCGACCCACGTTCGCCAGACTTTACGTCTACCGCGACAATTCTTTTCAATTTCGACCGTGGAATTAGATCAGGGAGTCGGATGGGACGCCCGCGATTCCAGGATCGCGCGGCCAAAGGGCGTGGTTTTGACACTGAATAGTCGGTCGCGTCTCACTTACTCAACGTCACGCCGGCAGCACGCGCGCCACCACCAGCGTCATGTCATCGTGCTGCGGTGCACCCGCCGCGAATTTGTCCGCAGTATCCAGAACGTGGCCGATTATTTCACTCGGTGGCAAGCGGGAGCATGATCTGACCGTGGCCAGCAGCGCCTCTTCACCCCACTCCGCTTCCTGCGGATTCTCGGCTTCGCTGACCCCATCGGTATAGAGAACCAGCAGGTCGCCGGTCATCAATTCGATTTCGCCTTGCTCATATCGGGAGGCGGCAAACAGCCCCACCGGCGGGCCGCCGGTTTCCAGCCGGATCAGTCTTTCGTCGCGGAGCAGCATGGGGGCATTGTGCCCGCCATTTGTGTATGTCAGACGGCGCCTGGTCGGTTCAAACTGCGCGTAAAAGAAAGTAGCGTATCGGTTCGCGGGCGAAGCATCGAACACCAGCCGATTGACATTTTCCATCAGCCCGGCCAGATCCGGATGTCCGTCGAGCCGCACGGCCTGCGACTGCCCGCGCACCGATGCCTGTAGGCTCGCCATCAGCAGTGCGGCCGGCACGCCTTTGCCCGACACATCTCCGATTACCAGGCCGAGGCGTCCGCCCGGAAGCGGCAGAAAATCGTAGTAATCGCCGCCGACGCCGCGCGCAGGCCGGCAGTGCCCGGAATACTCCAGCGCAGCCACCGCCGGCAGATTTTGCGGGAACAGGCGTTCCTGCACCTCGCGCGCAATCTCGATTTCTCGATTCAGCAATTCCCGCTGCGTGACTTCAGCAGCAATGGCCTCCGAAAGCCTGCTGTTTTCCAGTGCCAGACCCGTTTGAGCCGCCACGGTCCGCAGCAGGTTCCTGTCGCCGGTCGAGTACGGTTCTTCGGATTTCTTCGGCCCAAGGCTGATGAAGCCGAGCAATTCCTTCTTGGTGGCCAGCGGCAACAGGAGCTTCGTCCCAAGCTGCTGCAGTTCCCTTACGCTTTGATCCCCTTTCCGTCCGTCGACTGCAACGGGTTCGCGCGTGCGCTGCATCTCGACCACTGTCGCCGCATCCGATGGCAGGGCGATCTCAGGCAAGACATCATACCCGGCTGAATACGCCGGGCGGAAAATCAGTCCGTCCTGCAGCATCACCAGGATGCGCTCCACGTGCAGCGACTCCGCCAGTTTCCGCGTTACGGTTTCCATGAGTGCATTCTTGTCCAGGATGGTCCGGACCTGTTCACTCAAATCTCCCAGAATGCGCTCCGCGTCGTAGGCTTCGCGGAAAAACTTGCGGTCCACCCACCGCCGGAGACGCTCGGCCAGATCGCGAAGCCTCAGCACCAGCACGATGCTGAACCCGAGGAATCCCACTTTCTGCATTCTCGAGACGTGCGGGCCTTCCATCAGGCTGATCGAAATGATGATGATCGCAATGATCAGGCAGGCAGTGATGATCCGGATTCCGCCCCGCGCGAGCGCGTACTGCACGCCTTGCCGGATGACCACGCGTACATCGAGCGCACGCTGCACCACGATGACGTACGCCAGCGTAACCGGGAACAGGAACATGAATGCCAGCGCCAGGCCCAGCAAAGTGCCACCGGTATTTCCCGGCGACCGACGAAACACGACCGCGTCGATGATGAAAAGCACGAACATCGGGCTCATCGCCAGGCTGCAGCCAAAGTAGAGCACTCGGAGCCGCCGGCGCGCGTCTGGGGGCTGTGACGCATCCCGGTACTTGTCCCTGAGCCCGATGAAGAAGAACGACATCACTACCATCAGCACGACGAAGGAGATCGAATCCGGCAAGGTCACGGAGCCGAGCAGGTTGTCTGTCGCTGCGAAAGCCACTCCGTACCCGATCGTCGTGATCGAACTCCAAATCATGAGCGCGGCAGTCGAGGCAGTCAGCGTCCATTTCACCCACGGCCATCGCTGATCGAATCGCCAGCGATCGGGGAAGTACATGCCGAAAAGCATCATGCACAATGCCCACAGATAACTGGATATTTCGCTGAATGCTTCCGTTACCACACCCCAGGATCCCCAACCGAGCGGATCGAGCAGGTTGGAGTGCGCCAGTTGGCTCATGCCCACCAGAATCCCCATCACCATCCAGGCGCGTGCATCGCAAATCCGAACGGCGGCGACCCAGAATCCCACCGTCAGGCAAAACCACGGAAGTGCGATCCAGACCACGACGGCGTAGAGCAAGGCCAGATGCGAGCCCTCCTGCCCGATCGGTTTGAGTATTACCCGATGTTCCGAAACTTCCCCGGCGCGCTCCACGACTATGGTCAGCGCATCACCCGGTTTCTTGCTGCGAATTAATGTGGGCAAACCCTTCAAGCCCGAGGGCGCAAAGCCATCGATCGTCACCACCCGATCGCCCTTGCGCAATCCGGCATCGGAGGCTGATGGAGTAATCTCCGTGATTGTAGGCCAGGGGCGGCCGAGAGATATTGGGATTCGGGGATAATCGTTCGCCAGATCGCGGACTACGTCCACCGTGAATGTGACCTGCGCGAGCAGTGCGAGCGCAAATACAATCGCCAGGCAAAGGTAGAGCCCGAAGCCAGTCTTTTCGCGAGCCGGGTCGTCACGCATGTTTCCCTCATCCTGATCACAGTCCAGTGACTACCTAGACCGCGCCGCCAATCGGTTCATGTGAAGACTATAACCCGATCGAGGTGGAGTATCGTATCTACAAAATACAAGATCGAACTGGGATTCTTCATTTTGCAGAAGCGGCACCCTGTCTCCGCGCGCCGGCCTGTGTGGCTACACAGGATGATCACCACGCTGCGCTGTACTCGTTTGGGATCACGCCTTGAGGATTTTCTTTTGCCGCACCACTACGAAGATCACAAAAGGTTTCAGTACAATCGGGACAACAAAACCGGTCACTGTCGCTGATGGCATAACTCGTGCGAAGTTCAGCTGTTTCCGTAGTCCCACCGGAATGCCGGAATAGTTTCAACCAAGCGAATGCAGTCTACGAAGTCGAAAACGGTTCAAGCTTCCTCGGAAAGCCGTACGAGCCGAACGCCGTCATCAAGAACGACATCGAATATATTCTGATGGAGCGAAAGCCGGGAGGGTACCGAACGCCGAGTGTTGAAACGCGCATATTAAGCGTGATATCGACCGAAAACTATCAGGTGTGGTTCCGACAAATATGGGACGGGCTCACCGGTGCTTCGCAAGAGGTACGGCCGGGCGCCGTTTGACGGGGAAGGAGCGTATCGGTATGGGGGCCGATGGTCGAGCCCGGGGATCCGCCTCAGCTCCGCGTCCGAGCATCAGTCTCTCGCTCTACTTCTGGCTCACCTACCTCTTGTTGCAGGGCAGATTAGCATCCCCGGTCAGTCATTTGAGCACACGCACACCTATTTGCAGACCCTCAACTTGCAGAGCCTGCTGCATGGCTTGAGCAAAAGCTGAGTCCAGCCACGCTCCCCACCGTGGTTGTTCAAAGCAGTAGTCATCTACTTAATCAGCGGGTTTACCACCACGATGCCATCGTATTCGTGGCCGGAGATCAGGTCTTCGCTCCATACCGCTTTCGCCTTGGCCTTCCTTGCCGCGGCAAGAATCAAAGCATCCCAATGAGACAGGTTCCACTTCTCCTTCCACCGGAGCCCTTCGATGAAGAGGAAACGGTCGTTGTCGATCACACCCCACTCGAGGTAGTTGGTCACCGTCTCACGGGCAACTGGTGCGGCAATCTTCTTCCGGATGAGATTCACATAGAATTCCTGCAGAACCTGGACGCTGATGCTCGGTAGGAGATCACGGTGCCAAAGGGCGGATATCTTGTCCCTGGCGATTTGGTGTTTCTCGCCGGCGTCGATGTCGTATGCGTACACGAGGATGTTGGTGTCGACAAAGATCTGATCAACGCCCATGGGCATCTTCCCTCGATAGAGGCGTGCCGCCCAGATGCAAGCCCTTGCGCATTCGAAGGAGAGCGCTGGCCCGGGCACTCTGATTGCGATCCGTTTCGGAGGTGGCGCGGGTGACAAGACCTGCCACCCATTCCGACAGGGACTGGTCCTGTTCGACCGCGGCGTGTCTTGCCTTGCGCAAGACAGCATCATCCAGGCGCAATGTGACGTTCTTGCTCATGAGATCCTCCCTTGCACATAAAAAGTATAGCACAATAATTGTGCACTCGGCAGGTCGCCGCCGAATGCCCTATGGCGCCCGGCGGGCAAGGAAACTTCAGGCTTCATCCGGCGGCCGGGGCCTGCTGGAAGCGTTGGCTTGAACACCCTTTTTCCCCAGGTTTTGGTGTCCCAGACCATAGCCGTGTTGTTGGTCCCTCCGCAGGCAACAAGTTTGCCGTCGGTCGAAAAACGGATGGACATGATGGTGATGTAATTGCCTCCGGGGACCGCCGGCTTCCCTATCGTTGCGCCGCGGCCTCCGGGCCATTCCGCCGAGTTTCCCAACAGGACCTTGATCCTTTTGCCCGTCTTGACATCCCACACGATCAAGCCGTCATCAGCCCCGCTGATGAGAATCGAGCCGTCGGGCGAGAAGGAGATGCTGCGTACCGGACCCTGATGCCCGTCAAGCGTTCTTACGCTCTTTCGGTTTTTCACATCCCATAAAGTGATTTTCGAGTCATCCCCGCCACTCGCAAGGAGCGCATTCGGGCCCGCCGCGAAGGTCACTGCATTTACCTTCTTCTTGCGCGCCTCCAAGGATTGCACCGAGGCGCCTGTACCCACGCTCCATAAATTCACCGTCATGTCATTTGCGCTGCTTGCCAACATCGTGCCATCGCGGGAAAACGCCAGTGAGCGCACCGCCCCGCCGTGGCCCTTCCATTGCCGGACTACCGCACGTTTTGTCACATCCCAGATGACGATCGTCCCATCCGTTTCGCCGAACGCCAGCATTTCTCCGCCCGGTGACGCCGCGAGGGCGCCTGCCCGACGATCGAGGCCCGTCGATGGAATCCTTCTCAGGCTGCCGTTATCCTCCAAAGCAAAAACCGAATTCCCATCCCCTCCGGCCACGGCGACAGTCCGGCCGTTCTCCGATATGGCTATACAGTCTTCGAAAGACGCAAACCGGTCCCTTCGCAGCTCATTTCCCGTTGCCATGTTCCAGAAATAGGCTACGCCGTCATCGTTGACGCCCATAAGCACGCCGGGCTCGCCGGGGAAGAATGACACGGCCAGGATTCTATGTATGCTGAACGACTGCCGAGCCTTTTGCATTTCCTGGTTCAGCAGTGCAGCGCCGGCCGGAAGGCACTGGGGACCCGCAGCCGCGATGCTGGCCTTGACTTCGGCAGACTGCAGGTCCCGAAATGACCACGTGCCGCCGGCCATTGAGGCCAGAGCATTTTGTTTCGGGAGGAGCAGGTTTACGGTAGTGTCGCTCGGGAGATCCATTCTCTGCTCGACTTTCCCGTTCGCCGGGTTCCAGATCGTAACAGCGCGGAGGGCCTGCATTCCCTGCGCTGGCATAGCGGACGGAAAGTCGCTCAACTGCATCCGTGCCTGCGATGGAATCGAGGGAATCGCCGCAAGCCTTCCATTGGCCAGAAACACGAGGGACATCCCGTTAGCTGGGAAGTTTTGGATTCTTCGCACATCCTTCCTCTTGGCAAGGTCGTAAATCCCAATTACATCGGCACCGATCCCGCGACCAGCACGACCAAATTGACTGGCGCAATATGCTAACATCCTTCCGTCGTCGGAAAATGCCAGAGCTGCGATGCTGAAGGGAGAGCCCCAATAGTCTGCCAAACCTGCAATCTTGTGAGCGACGGAAGGGGCGGCGGTAGAATACATCCAGATCTCATCCTTGCGTCCATTGCCAAGCGACAAGACGAAAGCTTCGCCGTCGGGAGTGAACTCGGCGAGGCGATACATGACCGTTGGCGCCTGGTCTCCGGTCAACAGGGGAGTCAGTTTGCCGGCAACCACATCCCAGAGAAACAATCCGTCGAGTTGGGGAAGATAGTACCGCCCGGCCAGAACGGGGTCAGTGTTTGTTACCACTGCAAACAACGTTCCCGCGGACGTGAACGCCATTTCCATGACGTTTGTGACTCTGACGTCTGGGACTTTTTTCTTTACGGCGCCAGTGCGCACATCAACGATCTGAATCTCAACAGACCGAGAGGGCTCGCCGATCGGTGAATTGGCATTGGCATCTTTCGCAGCGATTGCCAGTTCGGCACCGTCGTGGGTGAAGGCGAGTGCGGTGACCCCCTCTGCGTGAATCAAGCACTTCTCCCGCCAATTCTCAAGATCCAATACTGTAACCCCATGTCTGTAAACCAGAGCTCCCAACTTGCCGTCTCGCGAAAACGTGATCTTTGAGACCAAAGGCGAATTGTCAGACCAAGGGCGTGCGCCGGGGGGAGCAAATTGGGACTTGGCGGCCTGGGGCGTTGCAGCCAGCGCCCAAATCAACATGGCCAACGTCAACGATCTGCCGACTTTCGACCTTGACAGATGCGCCATTGGCGGTCTTCGTTCCGAGCGGCGCCAGGTCAGGCCTGGGGACACAGTACTCATCACATTTGCCTGATGGATGAATAGTCAAAATAGCTTGCCGAGTCGGTGACCTCCGGCTTTCCTGGGTGCTCACTTTCAGGTTCCGATACGTGGGCCATGTTAACTTCGGGGCTTCGGCCCCAGCTAAGCAGCATTTTATAGCCAACCTGTGTTCCCGGATCCAGTTTTCTTGCTCACCTACCTCTTGTTGCAGCAGCGCCTTGTTGGGCCACCTGCATGATCAAGCCGCGGTGCGAATGGCAACGCTCAAGGCCATCGCCACGTTCCCGGACGCATGCATCAGCCACGGTCCAATGATCGAACCGGACTTGATCCGCACCCAGCCAAAAAAGCATAACGGCGAACACGAGGGGCAGCGGCCCCCACATTTCCGGCGCTACAAGCAGTATCAAGCAGTGTGGGAGAAAAAAGATAACCGCCTGCCAAAAGTTCGCCCATGCGATCGGAAGCCGCCGCGAGAGGCGCCCGGCGATCAACCCGCGAAACAGGATTTCCTCGGTCAAGCCCGTCTGCACGGCTCCGTATAGGATCGCCGCCACGATGGCGCGCATGGTGAGGCCGAGTCCCGCAAACTCGCGATACATTGACCCTCGACGCGTCAATGGCTCCGGCGGCGGTGGCCAGCTCACGCCAATGATGACTCCCACCACTGCGAACGCAATGCTATAGGCTAGATATCGGCCGGGGCAACGTTGCAGGCCGGCTCTTTTCAGAGTGTCGGAGAACGAACGATAGTATTGCCGCCTCTGGTAAATGAAATATCCGAGGAATGGCAGACCAGCCAGTATTATGAACTGGATCACCGCCGTTGTCGCGGAATCGACGATTAATTTGGAGTTCATAGTCCTTTGTGCCCATGCCGATTCACTAATTGGCCCAACGCCAACGCTCAGCGGTCCGCACTTTTTGCGGATCCGCTGGAGCGTTTGGTTAGAGGTCGCGAGTAACGTTCCGCATAAGCATCGAGAAGTCGACGAATCATCCTTTGGTATTGCGTGTTGTATTTCCTCGCCTCACTCTTAAAGAAATCGACGCTTCGTTTGCTTAAGGAGATTGTAACCTTGATTCCTTCATCCCGCATGACCAAATCCTCAGGGCGAGGAAGGAAGTCAGGAATCACTTTCAAATCTCCCAAAGGTTCATTCGTGTACCTGATTTTCTCGTTCATAGATCACCTTCCCCTTCCGCCAATACCCGGCTCCGAAAATCCGGATTATGTCGCCACGATGCGTAAACCGGACCGTCAGAATCCCGCCTCGAACCCAGCCAAAGCAGTAGTATCGTTTCTCACTTGAACTATGGGACAGATCTTCTGCGATTACACGGTGCGGATCGGTAAAGGCAAACTGGGCACTGGCAAAAGAGATGCCATGCTTTTTCTGATTCTCCCGATCCTTCTTCGGATTCCACTCGAACTTGGTCTTTGGCACTTGATTAGACTAGCACGGATCGGGGTAAAAAGCCATACGTTAATATGGCTCTTTCTACCAGGTGACGAAGGGGGCTTAGACCTCTAACGCTCGCAGTGAGCAGCCGCGGCGAGCGCATGCGAGAGCCGGCGGTCTGCTCCAGCGCGCTGTTAGACCGTCTGTCTTGCGAGCAGGCGGCAAACAACCTGCATGACATGACGCGCGTCCTCTTCGAGGATCGAGTATGGTGGCTCGTTGAGTGTTACCGACCGATACTCCATGGTGTCACCGCTCAGCGGCTGGCGGAAGTGTGCCTCCGGGTTGCGGAGGGCCCTCGCATTCTCGAGGTTCTTGAACTCAGCTTCGCTGAGCCATCCGAGCTTTACCGCCTCGCGGAGAAGCACTGAGATGTTTGCCCGTTCTAAGTCGGATCGCCCGGCACCGTAGAGCAGCGCCGCAAGCGTGTGCTCGACGTAGGCCATGCCGAGCACGATCGCTGCAAGAAACTGACCGTACACGAAGCTGTACCGACCTTCCTCGAACAGATGCTTCGCCATCCAGCCGCCTGGGAAGGTGAGATAGTTGCCCTCCTGCATCAAACCGGCGAGCCAGTCGAGCCGCGAAAGACGATCCTCACGGCCCTCCCGGTCTTCGTTCTCCAACCAGGTCCTAGCCTCAGAACTGTGCATGCTCTCCTTCGTCAATCGGTCTAACGTCTGCGCATCAGCTGCACGCGAGGCGGTGCGCGGGTTGCCCCGCAAGCCGCGTGACGCCGCAGCGCGTCAGCTGCATGCGCTTGTTAGGCGCCACGCCGATCCCGTAAGATCCCATGGATTCGGTCGATATGATGGAACACATGGTCCGCCTGCATCTTGATCACAAACCCCACTGGAACTCGCTCGATCTCCCCGTCTCGCGTACGTACAGCCACAGAACGATTCCACGCGTCTGGCACGTTTCCCAGCAGTTGCAGGATATGGTTCCTGATGGCCTTGAACAAAGACAACGAAGCATCAACTGATCGCTGGCTGTACGCCCAACGATCTCCCCATATTTCCTGTGGTTGCGCCGAGTACCATCCCAATGAAAACTCACTCTGTTCATTGCCGATCGCCATTTTGATGCACATCTTCCAAATGTCATCCCCATCGACAACATGATGAACGGACTGTCGAATCGTCCAGCCGCCTTCCGATGGCATCGCATCCAAATCGGCGTCCCCCAAACCCCTCACAGCACGTTCGAGTAATGTCGGCCCTTCTCGATATCGGGATATCGTGCCGTCACGGTCTTCTGGTGCGTGCAAGTCGACGTTCTTCATAATAGTCCCCTGAGCGTGGCGCCTAACGTAATGGTCAGCTGCGACTGGCGCGGTCACCCATGCATTCGGACCCTACACCATCATTCTTGCGCCGGTCGTCGGCTGCACCTGATGTTACCGTTTCGAGCTTTAAGTGGTGTAACTCTTCCCCTGATCCAGTCTCGCACTCAGCACTCACTCATGCCGCAGAATCTCCATGGGATCGATTCTCGTGGCGCGGCGCGCAGGAAGGTAGGTTGCCGTCAAAGCGAGAACGGCAAGGAGCACGGCCACAAAAAGAAATGTGAGCGGATCGTAAGGCGTCACGCCGTAGAGCTGGCGCGTTAGAAGGCGCGAGAGGGCCAGGGCAGCCGGCAATCCCAAGGCCAATGAGATGGCGCACAAGAAAACGCCTTCACGCAGAATCATGCGCAGAATATCCCGGCGGCCGGCGCCAAGCGCCAACCGGAGGCCGATGTCGCGGGTGCGGGCGGCGACGCGGTAGGTAAACACACCGTAGATCCCGATCGCCGCGAGCAGAAGCGCCAGAGCCGACATCGCGCTCAGAAGCACGGTGCCCAGGCGCGCACGCCAGGTCGCGGAAGCCAGGCGCTCGCCCATCGTCATGGCATCGTAGATGGGCAGTTCGGGATCCAAAGCGCGCACGTGCGCGCGCAGCGCGGGCACAAGCGCAAGCGGGTCGCCGGTGGTTCTCACCGCCAGCATCCCGCCCTCGGCGCTCTGCATCATCGAGAGATAGACATCTGCCATCACCGGTTTTTCCGGAACATCATACTTGACGTCGCCGACCACCCCGATGATCTCCGCCTGGTGCAGGATCATTTGCGGGTAGGCGATATGCCGGCCGATGGGATTATCGATCGGAAAGAACTGTCGGGCAGCCGTCTCATTGAGGAGCACAACCAGAGGGCTGCCGGCGCGATCCTGGTCGGTAAACGACCTTCCCTTCAGGAGCGGAATGCGAAAGAGCGTAAAGAATTCGGGTGAAACCGAATGGATCCCAGCTTCAAAGTCACCACGCACACCCGGGATCCTAATACCAGTCACTGAGAAGCCGCTATCGTTTAGAGGAATGCTGTTCGATATTGCCGCGGCCTCAGCCCTGGGAAGCGCGGCAGCGCGCCGCCTTAGCTCCTCATAAAAGGCGAGACTCTCTGCCTGCCGATAGCGTCGCGGGGTCGCGACCCGGATCGTAACGATGCCGCGGGTCTCGGCGCCCACGTCCGTCGCCAGCCGCGCCGCCAGATTCCGGGTCATCAGGCCCGCGCCGGTCAGCATGACAAGCGTGATCACGGTTTGGGCGATCACAAGCACGTTTCGCATCCGCAGGTGAGGCGGGTTCCCCGTGGTCGCGCCTCCGCTCTTGAGTACATCATTCACGTCCCAATGCACGGCGCGCCACGCAGGCAGGAATCCAAACAGAAGTCCTGTGATCAGCGAAACAAGCGTGAACAGCACTATCAGCGGCAGTTCGAAGCCGAGGGTCTCCGGACGAATCGCGCGCATGGTAGTGAACCAGACGGAAGACTCCGTTGCCGGCAGCGTACGCCCGAGCCATGACGCTCCCCAGCGCGCAAACAGCAGGCCGGCCGCGCCTCCCAGGACCGCGAGCATGACCGGTTCCACCAGCAACTGCCTCATCAAAGCGCGCCGGCTCACTCCCAGCGCCAGCCGGATCGCGATCTCGCGGCGGCGCGCCACGCTGCGGCCCAGCAGCAGGCCGGCAAGATTCAGGCACGCGATCAACAGAAGCGCCGCGGTCGCAGCCTGCAGAATCCAGAGTGCGTTCCGGACCAGCGGATCGACCAGCGCGTCCGTCATAGTCCGCGCCCCACCAGACCATGTGGTGTCGTCCATGACGCTCGGGTGCTCACGTTCCATCCGGGCCACGAGCCGACGCACCTCTTCATTTGCCTGTTGCGGGCTTACACCCGCCTTGAGACGACCGATTGCGTTCAGGTTGTGAGCATTGCGTGCAGTGGGCGCCTGCGGATAACGCATCAGATAAGCTGCCATAGGCACCCAGACATCCGTGACGCCGCTCTCGCCGAGGAATCCCGCCGGCAGCACACCCACGATCGTAAAGGGCGTTTCGTCCAGACGCACGGTGCGCCCCACCGCTCCTGGGTCCCCGCCGAAGTCGCGGTGCCAGAGTCCGTCGGATATGAGCATTACGGGGCGCTGCCATTTGAGGGTGTCCTCGTCGTCCGAAAAAAGCCGTCCACGGGCAGCATCCGCGCCAATGATCCGGAAGTAGCGCGCCGAGACAATGGCTCCCGTCAACCGTTCCGGACGCTCGATCCCGCCGAGGGTCATGTCCCGCGACTGCCAGGCGGCTACGGATTCGAAGCTCTGAGTCCACTGGCGCAGTTCTTCGAGCTTCGGATAAGACCAAGACATCGGGATTGTGCCGCGCCGCTGTTCAGTCATGATCAGGTGAATGTCCATCAGACGGTCGGGGTCGCGGTAGCGGACAGGGCGCAAAACCACGTGGTAAACCATCGTGAAGATGGCCATATTTGCGCCGAGTCCCAAGGCCAGAGTCAGGACCGTTACGACTGCAAACAGCGGGCCGCGGTGCATGAGCCGCAGCGCAAAAGACACATCACGTCCCAGCGCTTCGATCCAGGACCAGCGCCACACCTGCCGGCTGGTTTCCTTCAGAAGCGCAGCATTTCCGAACCGGCGCACGGCGGCCTGTCGGGCGTCTTCAGCATCCATGCCGTCCTCGCGATTTTCCGCGGCCTGCAGCTCGACGTGGAAGCGCATTTCCTCCTCGAGCTCGCGATCAAACCTCTCCAGGTGCAACAGGACCGACATCCTCCGCAAGAATTCGCGCAGCCTTTCCATGAGCGGCTCCTCTCAGGCGGGTTCGATCACACGCACGATGGCCTGCAGCACCCGCGTGAAGTCGGAAATCTCGGCGGCCAGCTGTTTGCGGCCCGCCGCGGTAAGGCGATACACACGCGCCCGGCGCTTCGGCCCCGCCGCCACCCACTCAGCCGTGACCCACCCTTTCAGGAGCATCCGCTGCAGGGCCGGGTAGAGCGAGCCTTCCTCGACCTTGAGCACGTCCGCGGACGTGCATTTGATATGCTGGGCGATCGCGTATCCGTGCAGCGGACCGCGCGCCAGAGTCTTGAGGATCAGCATGTAAAGCGTGCCGGGATGGATTTCGGTCCGGGCTGACTTTGATTCTCTTTGCATAGCCATACTATGTATATTAGAAGCAGAACACTTCGAATGTCAACAAAGAAGTGGCAGGTCAGCTGCCGTCCGCGCTGAAGGATAGGTAAAATTGGCTGCCTTTTGCGGCGGTTCCTTCGCGGGTTGCGCCGCTTCAGTCCACTTGTCCAGCTTCCGATAAAAGACAATTGAACTTCGGGGCTTCGGCCCCAGCTAAGCAGCATTTTATAGCCAACCTGTGTTCCCGGATCCAGTTTTCTGGCTCACCTACCTCTTGGTGCAGGGCAGATTAGCATCCCCGGTCAGTCATTTGAGCACACGCACACCTATTTGCAGATCAAAACGGCAGTAGAATTAGCTGTTCTATAATCGCAGTGATCGAAATCTGGAGCCTTGTGTGATTGACCTGCTGATCCAACTTTTTTGGGAAATACTGCCACGACTGATCAGAGGCCTGTTCAGGAAGGTCCGATCCGTGTATCGGTCATCAATGGGAAAGGAGCCAATGCCTCCTCCGAAGTCGACGATGAAGCCACACTCCCGCTCGCACTGAGTTGGCGTTCCGCATTGTTCATGAAACGGATTTGGACTCTGATGAAAAGCGCAGGGTAGGACGCCGAAGAACGCCGGCTCCCGCACACTGACAAATGCTCTTTCTGCCGCGTCCGAAGGCAGCGTTCTTCCGCGTCCGCCAAAATAATGAAGCAATGTCCGCTACCGATGTTTGGATTTTCCTACTGACGCTTGAGAAGGTGCGATTTTACCGCGTCAAATTCCGGTGAATTCATTAGATAGGGGAGCTTGTCAGGAAGGCTTTGCTGCCCCACCATTGCTGACCGGAGGCGATCCTGAATTTTCAACTGCAGCGGTGGCAGCTTCTGCGGCGCCAGCTTCTCGAGTACCGTGATGTACGCAGCGGGATCATAGCCGGTGTTCCAGAGATACTGGATCGCCAGCTGATCGGCCTCTTTTTCGTGCGTTGATTTGATCCCCTCCAATTCGAGATTTATCCCCGGCAATTCGAGATTTCGCTGGCGTTCCAGCCTGGACCAGTGCCATGCCGTTGCTACCCCCGGGATTGCCGGGAGTTGAAGTATCTGTGCCTCTGACAGCTCTCGCATCACATGGCGTGCGGCGACGTGAGCGATTGCGTTCGATAGTACGGCGGCAAGCTCGGCCTCGTGGGAGGCCCCAACAATCAGGCCGGTGTTCACAAAAATGTGTCCTGCCGGAAGGACTGTAAAGTCGGCCTGCTCGGAATCGATAATTTTGAATTCGACGGCGGATTTTGCGTCCGAGTGCTGAACGAGTTTGCCGCCAAGGCGAGTCACGTAATCGGCGACAAGTGTGTCGTTGAGCAACTTTACTGTTGTTTCGAATTGCTTTGACAGTTCCGCTCCCAAGGCATTCTCACGCTCCGAACTGACAGGGAACACTCCCCAAATATTCGGGGTGAGATCGCGCTTGCCGATGTTCTGGATATCGGGGTGATATCGTTTTATCTGAGCCACGGTCGAAGATGCAAAAAGCAGAAAGCCGAGCAAATACACTCTATGGCGGCGCTCAGGGCGAATTCGCATAGTCTTCTCCTCGAACGTTTAGAAATGTCTCATGTTTTGAGATGCATCTCCTCAGAACATGGTTCATCCGGGGTGGTTAAACGCTTTCTCAGACATGTGGATTCTGGTGCCCTATCCTTGCCTTCGAATTCGGATGCGGGTCAAGGTTAAGCGCATCGCTGAAGTGTTGAATGAAGGCGACGGCGCCGCAGCGAGCCTGACGGTTCGAGGCAGACATGCCCGCCCTGCGGCGGATCGAGGCAAAGATGGTGCGTACAAAAATCTGCAATACGTCTCTCATCAGGGATGAGTCGTAAGCGAGACGATAGCGCAGGGCAAACGGGAGAGAAAGCACCCACTGCCCGACCGGCACTTCGGGAAAAACGTGATCCACCAGATGCGCCGCCGCATCTGCCATGCGTCGCCCCCCACACGATGGACAAAAGCCCCTGCGCTTGCAGGAATAAGGGACAATCCGATCCAGTCTGCAGGCATCGCAGTGAACCCGCAAAAAACCTCGGGCCAAAATACCGCAGTCAAGAAATGCGCGCAGTTACTGTTCCACGAAGCGCGGCACCACCCGGTCGCGCTGCCCTTGCCGGGCCAGAAAGGTTTCCAGATGGCCCGAAACAACGCCGTAAAGAACCGTCGCTTCGGGATTGCGGGGGACATAGGTTTCAAGATTCTCGCAGACGGTGAATGCCGCTTCAGCGATCATGAAAGGGCAATTCCCCGGCAGATTTTTCTCCGGGGGATGGACGACAGAAAATGGAATGGGTAGACTACTCCCATGAATCAGGCTCCTGCGACCGGCAGGCCGCTACCTATCCAACTATCCGGCACATGATTTGAGCGGAAATTTCAATGTGCGCTCGCCGATGCCGATCGTTTTGGCGCTGAAGCTTGGCCCGGTCCGGCATCTTTGTGGACACCAATTCGGACCAGTCACAACAGCGTGATTCAGAGGTTGCGCTGCAAAGTGATGGATACCATATGGACACCACGGGCGGAATCATGGTATCCTACGGTTCCGCTAACTCTTTGAAAACAAACTATGTGCGCCCATAGCTCAGATGGATAGAGCATCTGCCTTCTAAGCAGAGGGTCGCAGGTTCGAGTCCTGCTGGGCGTACCAATATTTTCAATAACTTAGGCGGGTCCAAATCCCCTCAAGGCATGCTCCATGACCAATCCCATATCCGACAGTTCCTCCGTGGCCACCATAGCCCAGGAACATGCTAAGGCTCCGCAATGGGAGAGCGTCTTGCTGACGAGGAGCAACGGTTCCGCTGGTGCGGTTCAAGCGTGCTTACTTCTTTCCGGCGGGGACGAGGCGCTTGAGTTCCTCGAACCAGTTGAGGACCAGCTTCAGATGTGTCGTCGGTGGGATTTCCGGATTCTGGATCAGCACCAGCCGGCCATCCGGCATGACGTCATAGGCTAGCTCGTATGGGCCGTCGGTGATCATTTGCGGCTTCCCGGGAATGATTGTCGAGCCGATCTCCAGAGGCACCGCCATGACTTTGTTGCCCTGCCGGTAAAACAGCTCGCGACCGTCGCGCGACCAGCGCGGGTAGGTTCCGCCGCCGGTGGATATCTGCACCCTTCCCCCCTTGTTGGGGAAGGCCGTCACATAGATCTCGGATCTCCCCGGTTTATTTTCATCCGATTCATAAGCCAGCCATGGGCCGGCCGGCGAAAATCGTGCATTAGTTTCGTCTGCGGGGGTTTTCAAGAAAGCAACCGGATTGGGATCACCGCCAACCGTAAGGTACACAACATCAGTGCGTGTCCCTATGCTCCACTTATCGAACGCTACATGCCTGCCATCTCTTGACCAGGAAGGTAAGCGGATCATGCCAGCCGCAGACTGATCCTTGAGCGCAGCAGTAAATAACCTGGCTTCCTTGCCGCTGAAGTCTGCCGCCACAGAGATCAAGCCCGGGGGAAGGACGGTGGCAAACGTGACCCATGCATTGTCGGGAGTCCAAGCGGGCTGAAGAGCATCGCCGAAAACGTTACTCAACTTAGTCGGCATCTTGCGGCGGATATCATAGAGCCAGATAGCCTCATTTGCATTGGCCATTTCAAGCGCAAGTCTGGTTCCGTCGGAGCTGGCGCTGACGAAATTCGGATGTTCGTTTGATTCGTAAAGCGTTTCGACATTGCCCCGGCGATCCACCAGAACGATCCTGGAGGGAAGGGGATCCTTAATTGCCGGCACATAGACCAGTGATCCATTGGATGAGAAGTCGAAGTGTGCAGCGCCGACACCGGATGACATGGAAACGTCATTCACAATCACGACGGATTCACCCGTAACCTTGAGGCTGCCAAGGTCGAATGGCGCAGCCCAAATGGAACCAAACCGCGCGTAGACAAGGTGGCCCGTCGGCGCATATCGCGGGCATCGGCCGCCTCGGAGTACTACCTTCCATTGCCTCGTTTTAAGTGAGAGCACTGCGATCAGTGCATCGTCGTGCGACGTGACGTCGCCTGGAAGAATGGTGAAGAGTATCTCCTTGCCCCCTGGCAGCATCGCCGGAAACCTGTGGCTCTTCTCTTTCTGCTCGGTGTTTGGCTGGGTCAGCATTTCCCATGCGCCGGGAATGGCAGAAGCCTGAGCGAGACCCGTGAAGAACAATGGAGGAAAGATGATGGTATCATCGACTGTCCAGAGCGCACTGCGCAGTTGCTGCACAGCTGTGATCGCCTGGGATGCATTGCTGCTGAGGTCCATTTTCCGAATCATGCCTCCGGCCCAGAATCCAAGCCAACGGTTGTCAGGTGAAAAGAATGGGCATTTCCCTCCCTCGGTGCCTGGGATCGGCCTGGGCGTTTCTTCGTCGACACCCCTTATAAAGAGTTGCTCTGTGCCTGCGTGGAGGCCCTCGAAAACGATCTTGGTGCCATCGGGAGAGATGGCAACTAAGGGGTAATTCCCGGGTTTAGCAACTGCGTCCCCAGGGGCGAGATTTATCGCCGCGCGCACGATATGATCCGGCGCCCGCGCGGCTGCGCCTGTGAACAGCTGCATCACCAGGATCGCGCCCAACGCGCCCAATACCAGCAAAGCAGCACCCATCGACACCTTGCGCAACCAAGCCGGCTTTGGCGGCAATTCAACCACATCCGCCTGGCCTCTGGTTTCCTTGATCCACTTGAGCTCCACAGCCAAGTCGTGCGCCGATTGGCGGCGCTGGTCAGGAGATTTGGCGAGGCACTGATGAATCAGGCGGTCGAGCGCCGCAGGCGCCGTCGGCTGAAGCGACATGACCGGCGCCGGATCGTGCTCCAGAATGGCGGCGATCAGGCTCGCCTGGCTCTTTCCCTCAAAAGCCCGTTTGCCCGTGACCATCTCGTAAAGCATCGCACCGAGCGCGAAGATGTCGGTGCGGGCGTCGGTCTCGCCGGCTTCCAGCTGTTCCGGCGCCATGTACTGGAATGTTCCCAGCACCGTCCCTTCCGCCGTGATCGGCGCCTCGGCCGTCGGCAGCATCGTTGCCGCCGTCCCACCGGCCGCCGGGGCCGCCTTGGCAAGCCCGAAATCAAGGAGCTTGGCGCCCGCCTTCGTCAGCATGACGTTGCCCGGCTTGAGATCGCGATGCACGATGCCCTTCCGGTGAGCTGCGTCGAGTGCCTCGGCGATCTCGATGGCATGCCGGAGCGCCTGATCGAGCGGCAGTGGCCCGCGCTTCAGGCGCTCGGCCAGGGTCTCCCCCTCCAGGTACTGCATGACGAGGAAGTGGACGCCTTCGTGTTCGCCTACGTCGTGCAGCGCACAGATGTGCGGGTGGTCGAGGCTGGAGATGACCTTGGCCTCTCGGTCGAAACGTTCTCGGAATTTCCGATCGCCGGCCAGGTCCGGCGCAAGCAGTTTGATGGCAACTTCGCGGTTGAGCCGCGTGTCGAGGGCGCGGTAGACCACGCCCATGCCTCCTTCGCCCAGTTTCTGGAGAATCCTGTAATGCGAAACGGTCTGGCCGATCTCGGGCATGTGGGCCTCAGGTACGGCACGTCAGGTGTGATACTTCGGGTGGGGTCATTATAAGGGATTGTGCTCCTGCGCGAAAGGGAGATGGCAGCCCCTCGTCTGCGGTCACATGCGCGGCGTCGGTGTGTGAGATCCCATGTCGAACAGTCCAGCCAAAGGCGCATGAGGATTCAGGAATTGAGGTGCGCGTCGCCGTTCAAGGTAGCGGTGTCGAATTGTCGTATCACGTGGCGTGGCGAACCGGAAGCATGTTTGCCTCCTCTAGTGTGACCCCAAAAAATAAAAAAATTATGGGAATCGCCCCAGCTACCCAACAGAAGCGGAGGCCGCCAGTACCGACTGCCAGAAGTGTGCCAAAATCCTGCGTCCTGGGCATCGTCATGAGTTATGATGACGTCAAGGGATCCGAGAGACGGTGGAAGTTGATATAATCACCCCCTCTCGCAAGCTGAGCCATCCCTCGGAGCCGAAAGCCCAAGCATAAAAATCCAGCTAACTTCGGCTATCCCCAACGGGCCATGAAGAAAGTCGCGAGAGGCACAGCAAGACTACGCCTGAGCGCTCGCCACCTTGGCCGCTGGTTTCTGATGTAGTACTGCCCACGCCAGGGCAATCGGGATCAGTATCAGCGTGAGGAAGTAAAAGTCGCTACCGGGCAAAATCAGTTTCGGCGCGAAGATGCCGACGAGCGCCGAAATCGTAACGGGCAAAAACCCCACGATGACCCCAGCCAGCATCATGTTGAGGCCGTAGTCGAAGCGCTCCTGCGAGGTGGCCTTCGCGTAAGTTTGAATCATGGCGATCGTTGCCCAGCCGAAGTACACCACAATAAAGAGCCCCACCAAGATGTTGCTGACCTGGTTCAGGCCGCTCGTCGCCCGCGGCTGGACGATGATGAGGAGCAACAAATAGAGTGCGATAAGAACAGCGGGTCCGTAAATGATCTTGAGAGCGTGCTTCTTGTTGAGGAACGCCTTTGGCTTCGGGAAGTCCAGCATGAAGTGGAGGAGAAAACCAAAGCCGAGAACGACAAGCACAATCTGAATCGAACCCGCCAGCGTCCGCACGAAGTAGAAGGTCAAACAGTGATCCAATCGCAATCGCCGCCTTGATTGCACTGATGGTCGTGGGCATCCTGATTGGAGGGATTTCACCATCCTCGCGGTCGAGCAGAGTCGGTGATCTCCGCAAAGCCGGAGGCTTGATGCGCGAACCGCTCAGACGGTTATTGCGATCCTGTTGGCCAAATCAAAGTTCGCCTCGGGTCTGACACCCAGGAGCCAGACGCGCACGATTGAAGTTTTTGGAGACCGGATCACGTACACCTCGAAGGGACTCGATGCTGCAGGAAAACCAACTCTCTCTCAGTTCTCCGCCAACCTCGATGGAAAAGGCTACCCCCTTACAGGCGGTGCTGACTCTGACACGATCTCACTGAAGCGGATCGACCGTTTCACCCAGGAGAGCATACAAAAGAAGGCAGGCAAGGTGGTCTGGAGAAACAGACGTGTCGTATCCGCCGATGGAAAAGCGCCGCTCGTACCACCCCAGGATTGACGGCTTGCGTTCCTTCTAAGCAGAGGGTCGCAGGTTCGAGTCCTGCTGGGCGTACCACTACTCTCCCACAATTTCTCCAGCGCGCATGCCAATCAGGGCCGTGATGGGTGTCGGTTTTCAATCCCAGTTCACCCTACCTAGGAAGATTTTCTTAAAATACTGGGGATCATCCGAGTTCCGCTTCAGCGCCTAAAGCAATACTCTCGGGGCTGCATTCAACACGATGGGGCCGTTCATCAAAGAGGTGAGGGGGGATGAGCGGCCCTTATCGATAAACCGCAGACACAACCACGCAGGCCGCGGCTTCAAATCCTGCCGCATCTATTACTCCTTGCTTTATGATCTCTTGACATTCGCGGAGGGCGAGTCCAGACTTGCCCAAAAATTGGGTGAGAGGCAGCTCCTGTGACGATGCCCTGGGAGCCTTTCCAGCTCATGCCTGAGGCTGGGCGTTGCAGGGCGGCGACGGGGCTTCATCCGATTACCACACACGAGGAGGAACCATGGAGTCGTACCATCGTTGGCGTCGGAACCTGTTATTGGGTTTGCTTGGCATCGTGCTGTTGTGGAGCGCGCCGGGATCCGCGCAGCGGGGATTCCCAGGCGCCGGGGGTGGCACGCCGGAGGGCTTGCGCTTCCGCTTCATGGGACCGGCGGTAGGAAATCGCATTGCCGCAGCCTCGGGCGTTCCGGGAGACCTGAACACCTATTACGCCGGCGCGGCTTCGGGGGGCATCTGGAAATCCACGGACGGGGCCAGGACCTGGACACCCATTTTCGATGATCAGCCGGTCGCCGCGATCGGTGCCTTGGCGGTATCCTCGTCCGATCACAATGTCGTCTGGGCCGGAACGGGAGAAGCCTGGGCCATTCGCGACAGCGACATGATGGGAGACGGGGTCTATAAGTCCACCGATGCCGGAAAGACCTGGACGCACATGGGTCTCGATGAGACCGGGCGCATCGGCCGCATCATCATCCACCCCACCAATCCCGACATCGTCTTTGTCGCCGCGCTCGGCCGTGTCACCGGCCCGCAGCAGGAACGCGGCGTCTATCGCACCACCGACGGCGGCAAGAACTGGCAGCGGGTGCTCTTCGCCGATCCGAACACCGGCTGCTCCGGCCTCGCTATGGATCCCAACAATCCCCAGGTGCTGGTCGCCGGGATGTGGCAGGTGGAGATGCATACCTACGCCATGTTCAGCGGCGGCCCGGGCAGCGGCGTCTACATCTCGCGCGACGGCGGTTCCAAATGGAGCCGCATCGAGGGTCACGGCCTGCCCAAGCCTCCGGTCGGCAAGATCGACGTGGCGATCGCGGCCAAGGACTCCAGGCGCATGTATGCGCTGATTCAGACCGCCGACCAGGGTTCCCTCTGGCGCTCCGATGACGGGGGCGAGAACTGGGCCGTCGGCAGCTGGCAGCGCGCGCTGATCGGGCGCGCCGGCTACTACATCCGCATCGCGGTTTCTCCTGCCAATCCGGATGAAGTGCTGATCTCCAACAGCAGTTTCTGGCTTTCAACGGACGGCGGCAAATCCTTCGGATCGGGGCGCGGCATCGGCGGCGGCGACAACCATGACATCTGGATCGACCCCACCAATGCCGACCGCATCATCGTCACCCACGACGGCGGCATGAACGTCACCAACGATCACGGCAAGACCAGCACGCGTGTAAGCCTTCCGATCGGGCAGATGTATCACGTAGCCGTGGACAACGACGTTCCCTACCGGATTTACAGCAACATGCAGGATGACGGCACCATGCGCGGCCTCAGCACAACGCCGGAAGCCGCTCCGACTCCGCCGGGCGGCGCGGGGGGAGGCGGCGGTGGTGGAGGAATGGGCGGTGGCGGCGGCCGCGGCGGCGCCGGCGGTGGAGTCTGGGATCACGGCCTCGGTGGTTGCGAATCCGGCTTCACGCTTCCGGACCTTACCAACACCAACATCATCTGGGCTTCCTGCTACGGCAACGAAGTGACCATCTATGATTACCGGACCAAACTGGCCCGTTCCGTGAGCCCATGGATGCACACGCTCGATTCGGAGCCGAATAAGCTCAAGTATCGCGCGCACTGGACTCCGCCTCTGGCCATCGATCCGTTCGACCACAACACGGTCTACTTCGGCGCCCAGGTCATCTTCAAGACCTCCAATCAAGGCACAACCTGGTCCGTCATCAGCCCGGATCTCTCCACCCAGAACCCCAAGTACATCGTCTCCTCGGGAGGAATCGTGGGAGACAATCTCGGCCAGTTCTACGGCGAGGTCGTGTTCGCGATCGCGCCTTCGCAGATCCAGAAGGGGTTGATCTGGGCCGGCACCAACGACGGCAAAGTCTGGAACACGAGGGATGGCGGCGGGCGGTGGAATGACGTCACGCAAAACATCAAAGGCCTGCCCCCCATGGGCACGATCTCCAAGATCGAACCGTCGCACTTTGACGCCGCCACGGCCTACATCGCGGTCGATTTTCACCTGATGGACAATCGCGATCCCTGGCTCTACAAGACAACCGACTTCGGCCAGACCTGGACAAAGGTCACCGGCAATCTTCCCAAGGGACACCCGCTCGACTATGCCCGCGTGATCGCCGAGAATCCCAACCGCAAAGGGATGCTGTTCGCCGGCACCGGTCACGCGCTCTACTATTCACTGGATGACGGCGCCAATTGGAAACAGTTCAAGGAGGGGCTGCCGCCGGCTTCGGTCTCCTGGATCGTGGTGCAGAAACAGGCCCACGATCTCGTGGTTTCCACCTACGGCCGCGGACTCTACATTCTGGAAGACATCACACCGCTCGAGCAGGGGGCGATGGAGGGGGCCGTCTCCGCGCCGGCCGTGCAGTTCGTCGCTCCTCGTCCTGCCTACCGGCAGGGGCGCGGTGGTCGCGCGCAACTCAGTTACGTGTTGAAGGCCGCGCCGGGCAATGCGCCGCAGCTCGAAATCCTCGATGCGGCTGGAAATGTCATCCGCAGGATCCCGCAGGCCGCGGGGCGCCCGGGGCTGAACCGCGTGTTCTGGGATCTGCGCTACGAAGAGGGTGCGCGGTTGATTGCGCTCAGGACGACGCCTCCGGAAAACCCGCACATCTGGGAAGAGCCGCGGTTCCAGGGTGCGCAGACACGGCCGATCACGCACTGGGGCGTGGGCCAGGTTCCGGGTCCGACCGCCGCTCCGGGGAAATACAGCGTGCGCCTGACCGTGGACGGCCAGTCCTACACCCAGCCTCTCCAGATTCTGCTGCCGCCTGACGCCCACGGCACGGAAGCCGAAGTTCAGGAGGCGGTCAAGCTGCAGCTGCGCGTTCGCGACGACATCAGCGCGGTCGCCGACATGACCAACACCATCGAGTGGCTGCGCCGGCAGATCGAGAACGCGCGCAAGTCGCTCGCGGGCCAGAGCGGAAAGGACGCTCTGATCAAAAACCTGGACGCGTTCGACAAGAAGATGCAGGACATCGAGTACACGCATTTTATTTCGAGGTCGGAAGCGCTCAGCGACGACAAGTACTACGTCGAGCAGTACAAGCTCTACCTCAACCTGATCTGGACCTATCAGGTGATCGGCCCCGGCGGCGGCGATGTCGCCGGCATCGCGGACTACGGCCCGACGGACCAGGCCAAGGCGCTGGTGACCGACTTCGAAAAGCAGATTCAGACTGCGAAGGGACTGTATACCGCCCTGATCGAGAAGGAGCTGCCTGCTTTCAACAAGTCGATTGAAGGAAGCGGAATCCCGCAGCTTCAGACGACGGGAGCCCCCCCGCCGACCCCCACGGGCCGCGGCCGGGGTGGAAATCCGCCGATGCAGATTGCCGGCGTTCCCCCAACCTCGATCCGGACCGGCCGGTGACAATTCGAGCCCGGAACGCCTCAGCCAAGCACTGATTTCCATCGGGGTTTGCGCGCGGCGATCGGTGTGTTGTTGAGTCGGCGGGATACCAAAATTAGGCTGCGGGCAGGGCGCAGAAAATGTTATGATTTCGGCTGATTGCGCACCCGGTTTCGCAGCCACTGTCCGGGTGTGCAAGGGGTTGTTTTAGAGTTCAGCGGATTTTCTGGTGAGCGTAGCTCAGCTGGTAGAGCTCTGGATTGTGGCTCCAGCGGCCGGGGGTTCGAATCCCCTCGCTCACCCCATACATTCGCACCCGTAGCTCAGTTGGATAGAGCGTCGGACTTCGAATCCTTCAATCAAATCCCTGCAAACTCAATAAATAATTGAGATTGCAGGGACTTTCTATTTTTCGCTACGTTGGTTATTGTTTGTTAAACAGGGCTGTTTCTGGTATCGGCAGGCACAGTCACGGGCACAGTCAGGCGGGGGGGGGTGGGTGCGACCCTTGGCCATGGTGGGGGTCGAAATATGGGACCCGATGCCTCCCGCCGTTTCTGCACGAAAAATTGGCCCTATTCCCCGCTTGTGATGGAAGCGGAATCCCAAATAGCCATTCGACTGTCAGTCTTCATTGCTGAAACGCCCATTGATCCAACCGCGAACCTCGGCGTCCAGCCACCCGACCGCCACGTCGCCAATCCGCCGACTCCTCGGGAACTTACCATGACGCTGTAGACGCCAGAGGGTGGATCGGCTGAGACCCGTCAGCTCGATCACCTTTTTCGCCCGAAGGATGCATCCCTCGGGTCCAGGAGTTTGGTTTCGCGGCATGTGATGGGATCGGTCCTCGGTGCTATGCGGCTGGCTTCTCACGGTCTTGACAAGAACAACGACGGGTTCGACCTCCTCCCATTCGGCGAGCCTGACCCACAGTCGAGCCTTCAGGGTTTCAAGCTCTCCGAGCAGCACTGGAATCTCCGATTTCGGGATGCGTGCCACTTGCCGGGTCGAACCGAGAACATCAATCAGCTTCATCGGAATCCTCGTGTCATACGGCGCGAACACCTACCAATCCGGCGCCCGCGGTTTTGCATCGCTGAGAGCCACTTCTGGCTTACAACCGGGCAGGTTCTGAAAGTAATCCAGGGCAGGTTCTGAAAGTAATCCAGGGTACGTCCTCGCACTCCAGGACGACCCAGGCTAACTCCTTTTCCTGCGTCGAGGTTCCGTATATTCTTCCCGGCATGGAGCACGCTGCAACCTATAGATGACAACGCACCTCTAGCTAAAATTCCCAGAATTTTTCGCCGGCTAATTTGCCGGCGAGAGTGTATAGTATCCCGTTATGGAAGGAATACTGCCAATGCAGGACTTTCCACTCCGCGGTAATACTGATGAAAGGCGGCTGCGCGAGGCCGGTTTTCGGTGGGGCGAAAAAGGCACGCACACCAGCCGGACGATCATGCTCGACGAGCTTCGGGCGGTGCTTGTCAATTGCCCGCCCAACGCCGCGCGTGACGAATATCTCTCGGCGATCCACGAAAACAACTGTCTGGGCAAGCGCACCGCAGCGACGCGGAAGCTCTCCAGTCAGCGGCTCTCTGAGCTGTATGCCCTCGACCCGAAGGTGCCGCTGTTCCGGGTCTTGCGACGATGCTGGTATGCGGACCGTGATGGGCAATCAGTCCTCGCGTTGCTGCTGGCCCTCGCACGCGACCCGTTGTTGAGGATCAGTGCACCACCTGTGCTGCGGATGCGGCCCGGCGAAGAACTTGCAAGACAGCAGATCACCGACGCACTCAGCCGAGCTGTCGGCAACCGCTTCAAGGAGAGCACCCTCGACAAGGTCGTACGGAACGCCGCCTCTTCCTGGACGCAATCGGGACACCTCAGAGGGCGCAGCCGCAAAGTTCGGCAAAGCGTCACCCCAACGGCAATAACGACGGCATATGCCCTCCTGCTGGGCTACCTCACGGGCACGCGCGGCGTAGCACTCTTTGAGTCACTATGGGCTCAGGTGCTCGACGCTCCAGTCGGCGAACTAATAAACCACGCCACAGACGCCCGAAGACTGGGTTTCCTGGACATGAGCCAGTCGGGCGGTGTGATCGAAGTATCTTTCTCGCGGCTCCTGGTGCAAGACGAAAGGCGGTAGACCCATGGGAAGGATCGACGAACTGGCGACTAGATATCGCAGCCACATCGCCGCACCGTGGCAAAGAAACCTCGCCGGCGACCAGAAGACGATCTTCGTGGTCTATCCCAAAACCGATGAGCGGAAGCTGCGGGCGCGGATGGAACTTTTCGAGATGGCCACTACCTCAGCCGGGCACCGATGGCGGCTGCTTGACTTGACCGACACCTTCGCGCGGTGGATGGCGAACACCGACTATCGCGATGTTTACTTCGAGGAACCGGAAACGCTGGTGATGAAGCTCCGGAGCGACTTCGTGCAGTACGCGGCCGGCCGGCTCCGAGAAGTGCTCATGGCCGAAGGAGCGGACGAAGACACCGTGGTCGCCGTCCAGGGCGTCGCGTGCCTGTTCGGCTTCACCCGTGTTTCGCTGGTGCTCAAGGAAGTGGTCAAAGACATCCATGGCCGGCTGGTGGTCTTCTTCCCCGGCGAGTATGAAGACAACAACTACAGACTCTTGGACGCAAGGGATGGCTGGAACTATCTGGCCGTGCCGATCACGCTCCATAACGGGGTAAACGACTAATGAAAAACCGAGAACTCTTCCAACGTGATCCCGCTGTATCCAAGCTGCTGAACGACGGTGTGGCTGCCGTGCGCGAGGCCGCAAGCGACAAGGAAATTGAGACCCTCCGGTATGAGCTTGAGCACTTCGTATGCGAGGGCCAGTATGAGGACGGCTTGATCCGCATTCTGGAGTCCTTCCTCGGCAACGTCAACTCGACGACGCAGCCGGCGGCATGGGTGAGCGGCTTCTACGGCAGCGGTAAATCACATCTGCTGAAGATGTTTCGCCATCTATGGGTGGATACACCTTTCACGGACGGTGCGACCACCCGCGGCCTTGCCCGGCTTCCGGAGGCGGTGCAAGACCTTTTGCGCGAACTTGATACGCTGGGTAAACGCAGCGGCGGCCTGCACGCCGCGGCTGGAACACTGCCTTCGGGCGGCGGAGAGAGCGTCCGCCTGGCCGTGTTGAGCATCATCCTCACGTCCAAGGGACTGCCCGAGGCGCTGCCGCAGGCGCAGTTCTGTATGTGGCTCCAGAAGAACGCCATCCTCGACCGGGTGAAGGCCGCGGTTGAAGCGGCAGGTAAGGAGTTCTTCGACGAACTCCACGACCTGTACGTCAGCCCCATCCTCGCCAAGGCCGTCCTCGACGCCGATCCCGACTTCGCCTCCGATCTCAAGCAAGCCCGCGCTGCGCTGCGGGCGCAGTTCCCCGTGGTCGAAGACATCTCCACCAATGAGTTCATCCGCCTTGTTCGCGAGGTGCTGTCGGTCGATGGGCAAATCCCCTGTACCGTGATCGTGCTGGACGAAATCCAGCTTTTCATCGGTAATGATCCCGGCCGCTCGACCGACGTGCAGGAAGTTGCCGAGGCCCTCTGCAAGCAGCTTGACAGTCGCGCGCTGCTAATCGGCGCGGGCCAGACGGCACTGGCCGGCAATATCCCGCAGCTCCAGCGCCTCACCGGTCGGTTCACCATTCCAGTGGAACTCTCCGACTCCGACGTGGAGACGGTCACCCGCCGCGTTGTGCTGGCCAAGAAGGCTGATAAGCGCAAGGTCATTGAAGGCACCCTCGACACCCATGCCGGCGAGATCGACCGCCAGCTTGCGGGTTCGCGCATCGCCGCGTGCGCGGAAGACCGCAACATCATCGTGGACGACTACCCGCTGCTACCGGTCCGTCGGCGTTTCTGGGAGCATACACTCCGCGCGGTGGACGTACCTGGCACGGCCAGCCAGCTTCGCACGCAACTCAAGATCGTGCACGAGGCCGTCCGCCAGACGGCTGAGGCTGCGCTCGGCACCGTGGTCCCAGCGGACTTCATCTTCAGCCAGCTTCACCCTGACCTGCTCCGCAGCGGCATCCTGCTCCGCGAAATCGACGAGACGATACGCGGCCTCGACGACAAGACCGACGACGGCCGGCTCGCCCAGCGGCTTTGTGGCCTGATTTTCCTGACCCGCAAGCTCCCGCGCGAGGCCGTGGCCGATATCGGCGTCCGAGCAACACCGGAGATGCTGGCCGACCTGCTGGTGTCCGACCTGTCTAGCGACGGCACGCAGCTTCGCAAGGATATCCCGCGCATCCTCAAGAAGCTGGTGGACGCTGGAACCCTCATCAAACTGGATGAGGAATACAGCCTGCAGACGCGCGAGAGCAGTGAGTGGGAGCGCGAGTACCGCAACCGCCAGACCCGCCTCAATAGCGACCTGACCATGCTGTCCGGCAAGCGCGGTTCGCTCATCAGCGCCGCGTGCGGCGAAGCTCTCAAGGGCATCAAGCTAACACAGGGCAAGTGCAAGGAGCCGCGGAAACTGCTGGTCCATTTCGGCACTGAAGCCCCGCCGCCCGGTGGCAGCGACATACCCATCTGGGTTCGCGATGGTTGGGGTGAAAAGGAAAGCACTGTAATCAACGATGCGCGTGCGGCCGGGTGTGACAGTGGAATCATCTACGTTTACATCCCAAAGGCCAGCGCCGACGATTTACAGAAAACCATGGTCGAGTACGAGGCCGCCAAGTCCACGCTGGACTCCAAGGGCACGCCCACCACGCCCGAAGGCCGCGAAGCCCGCGACGCCATGGCCACACGGATGGCCACTGCCGAAACTGCCCGCAACCAAATTATTCAGGATGTGATCGATCGCGCGAAGGTCCTCCAGGGCGGAGGCGGGGAGCGGTTTGAACTGAAGCTCGTGGCCAAGGTCGAAGCTGCGGCGCAGATATCGCTCGATCGGCTGTTCCCCAGTTTCAAGAATGCCGACGACAACCGTTGGGCCAACGTCATCAACCGCGCCAAGAATGGCGACGAAGCGGCCTTAACCGCCGTGGACTGGACCGACTCGCCCGAAAAGCATCCAGTCTGTGCAGCCGTTCTCTCCGAGGTCGCCTCGGGCAAGCGCGGCAAGGAAGTCCGTGATGCCTTCGAGGCCAGCCCCTATGGCTGGTCGCGCGATGCCGTGGACGCGGCGCTTATCACGTTACACACCACCAGCCACCTCCGCGCTACCCACAAGGGCATGACGCTCTCACAGGGCCAGCTTGACCAGGCGAAGATTTCTGTGACCGACTTCCGCACTGAGACAGCCACGCTCAACGCTCGCGAGAAGATGAAGCTCCGCAAGCTCTTCCACGACGCCGGCGTGGACTGCAAGCCCAACGAGGAGACCGCCAAGGCCCACGTCTTTCTAGCACACCTGGCTGAACTGGCCGATCACGCTGGCGGCGAGCCACCCATGCCGGCTCGGCCTGCCACGGCCCACATCGACACGCTCCTCGGCTTCGGTGGAGCTGAACAACTGGCCGAAATCCTCAAGCAGCACGACGCGCTTGCCCAGCAGGCAAAGGACTGGGGCAAACTGGCCGAACTCGCCGGCAAGCGCAAGCCGGCCTGGGAGACGCTCTACACTCTGCTCAAGCACGCCGATGCCATGCCCGGAGCCGACGAACTCCGCAAACAGGCCGACGCGGTAAATTCCGAGCGCCGGCTGCTCGACGCGAGCGACCCAGTGCCTGACATCCGCAAGGCGGCGGTCGATGCGCTCCGCGCCGCCGTCACTGCGGCTCATGCTGAGTACAAAAAGACCTACAACGAGGAGATGACCGACCTGACCATCAGCGACAACTGGAAGAAGCTCAGGGCCGACCAGCATAAACAGATACTCGCCGACGAAGGCATCGATAGCTCGCCGGTCCTGGCCGTCGGCTCCGAGGCCGACCTGACCCGCACAATGGAGCAGACCGCGCTACCGGCGTGGAAGACGCGGACCGACGCGCTGCCCCAGCAGTTTGCCCGCGCTGCGATGGCCGCGGCTAAGTTACTGGAACCCAAGATTCAGCGCGTTCATCTGTCCAGCGGAACACTCAAGACCGAGCAGGAAGTCAAGGGATGGCTGGCCGGCGCAGAGGAAGACCTCCTGGCCAAGCTCAAGAACGGTCCGATCGTGATTTCCTAAACGATTCAAGGAGATAGAACCATGGGCGGCTTCGGCAACTTTGGTCTCGGACAACACCCTTTTGGTCTTCGCCCTTTGGCGACGACGAAACCCAAAGTGTTCGTGAGCTACCACCATCAGCGTGATCAGGGATACTACGACCTGTTCACGAGGCTCTTCGCGGACGGCTACGACATAATTACCGACACGTCGATCGAGCGGCGTTTCGGCAGCGATGACGTGAACTACCAACAGCAGGTCATTCGCGAGCAGCACATCACCGGCAGCTCGGTTACGATTGTCCTGTGTGGGGCGGAGACGTGGAAACGTCGGTGGGTTGATTGGGAAATCCACATGACACTTAACAAGCAGCACGCACTCCTTGGCATCTCTCTTCCGACAAATCCGAGGGACATCAACGGCAAAGTGACCGTGCCTGACCGCCTGCACGCGAACATCGTGACCGACTATGCCCATTTCATCGACTGGACAGAAGATCCAAACCTGATGCGAATCGCAATTGATGCGGCAAAGAACAAAGCACGTCAGATCCGAAACATCGACAACTCCGCGCCGCGGATGGAGAGGAGCCGATCATGACTTTTGTCATTGCTCAGGCCGCCACAACGGCACCGGTTACCACTACCCAATCAGCGGGTTCGCTCGTTGATCCCACCGAACTGAGCCTACTTCACTGGAAAGGCTGGGGCTTTGAGATACGAGTAGGCGTCCTCTGGCTGTTGCTGGCGGTCGTGGTTGTAGTAGCCGTCTGGTGGTTTATTCCGTGGATTCGGCGCAAATGGCTTAAGGGCTATCGGACCAGGGCAGTGAAGCTGACCTTCAAAGGAGTTGAGTGGGAAATCTGCCCCGACACCGAGACCCGGCGCATCGCCTATCAAGCATGGGTGGAGATCAAAAGCCGCAAGGTCGGTCTGCCCTTTGAAGAGGAACTCGATGTAATCGTCGAGATCTATGACTCCTGGTATCAGCTATTCGGCGTTCTGCGCGATCTAGCGAAGGGCATCCCCGCGGACCAACTTCTGGAGTGTGAAGACACCCGCAACGTGGTGACATTGCTGATGAAAGCACTCAACGAGGGTCTCAGGCCACATCTCACGAGATGGCAGGCCAGGTTGCGCCGCTGGTATGACGCCGAACTTGCGAAGGACGAGAACAGAGGCGTGTCTCCACAGGACATCCAGCGGCGGTATCCCCAATACGATGAACTGGTGGCGGATCTTCGCAAGGTGAATGAGGATTTTGTCAGGTTCGCCGATTCATTGGAAAAGGTTGTGAAGGATGGGAAGTGATGATTCTGATGCGGCATACAGGAGAGGGCTGAGGAACAATGGCTACGTTATCCACCGATCTGCGCAATAAGCTGGAGCGCGCGGTCATCGAGGCCCGTGACGCAGCCGAGTTCGGCGCTCGCGCCGCGCTGGAAAACCTCGCCGTCCAGCACCACGAGCCGTATGCGCACATGAAGCCAGCGCAGCGCGAGCTGCGCAACCACCTCCGTGCGCGGGCGCGGCAGCTCGGGGACCTGCAGGACGCGTCTGGCCGGCTCGCTATCGAGCACTTGGCCGGCGAGTGTGCTTACGAGCACTGGCATCGGATGCTCTTCGCCCGGTTCCTAGCAGAGAACGGCTTGCTAATCGAGCCGGAGGTAAACATGGCCATCAGCTTGGCCGAGGCCGAGGAACTTGCAAAAGAAGATAGTGTGGACACATGGGTCTTCGCATCCCGCTGCGCCCAACGGATGCTTCCGCAAATCTTCCGGCCGGACGACCCGCTGCTTCAGGTGTCCTTCGCAACCGAGCACATGCTCAAGCTCGAAAAGCTGCTGACCTCGTTGCCGCAGGCGGTATTTACAGCACCCGATGCTCTGGGGTGGGTCTACCAGTTCTGGCAGAGCAAGAAGAAGGATGAGATCAACCGCTCTGGGGTCAAGATTGGCGCGGATGAGATATCGGCGGTAACGCAACTCTTTACCGAACCGTATATGGTCGAGTTCCTGCTTCACAACACTCTTGGCGCGTGGTGGGCCGGAAAGAATCTCACCGCAGCAGACGCGGAAGCCGCGGAGACAGAAAAAGACCTATGCAGGAAGTTGGCACTGCCGGGCATTGGCTGGGAATACTTGCGCTTCGTTCGTGGCCCGGATGGTGGAGGGGGGACGTGGTGTCCTGCCGCAGGCACTTTCGACGGCTGGCCAAGGACCGCGGCGGAACTGAAGGTGCTCGACCCTTGTTGCGGGTCCGGGCATTTTCTAGTTGCTGGCTTGCATCACCTCGTGCCGATTCGCATGGCTGAAGAGGGCTTTTCGGCCGCCCAAGCTGTCGATGCGGTACTCCGCGACAACCTGCACGGCCTGGAAATCGACGAACGCTGTTGCCAGATCGCCGCATTCGCACTGGCGTTTGCCGCTTGGACTTGGCCTGGGGCAGGCGGATATAGACTTTTGCCTGACTTGCACATTGCCTGCACGGGAATCGGGCCACAGGCATCCAAACTACAGTGGCTGGAGCTTGCCGAAAAAGCTGCGGCTAAAGGAAACATGCCAGCTAGACGTGACCTCTTCAGCAAAGAGGAATCATTATTATCGCGAACTGTCGCAAACACTCTGGAGTCGCTTTATGACCTGTTCTCTCAGGCTCCGACGCTGGGATCGCTGATAGACCCGAGGCGCCTCTCAAGAGATCTATACACGGCCGGCTATGAGGCGATTGTCCCGTTGCTTGCGGAGGTATTCAAAGCCGAAACGGATAACGAAACCCGCGAGCGAGCCATCGCCGCTGCCGGCATTATCAAGGCTGCCGAGCTGTTGGCCGGTGAGTATACGCTCGTCATTACGAACGTGCCATACTTAGCCCGTGGCAAACAGTGCGAGCTTCTCAGGAAGTTCTGTAGCTCCTACTATGGGTTAGGCGAAACTGACTTGGCCACCGTGTTCTTCAAACGCCTCCGAAGTTTCCTCAGCCTTCATGGCGTTCATGCGTCAGTGACGCCACTAAACTGGGTCTTCATCAGGTCGTATCGTGAGCTGAGGCGCGATCTGCTCGTCAGTTCGAGGATTCGACTGATCGCCAAGGTGGGTTCGGCCGTTCAAGCCAAGGCAAGCTGGGACGTGCTACGTGCGCTGGCAGTGATTTCAAACGAACGATCGAATCCTGTCGACAGAGTAACCAGTGTCGAAGCGCCATCCGCGGAGGAGGCGTCACGAGCGGTCGAAATGACCGTTAACCCCCCCCAGTCATCGGATACCAGCCGGCTGTTGTCTGTCCCTGATTATCGTTTAGTGTTTGGCTATGAACCGAAGGCACTTAAGCTTGGGGATGTGGCAGACTCTTTCCAAGGCATAGCAACAGCAGATTACTCGCGTTTCGGTCGGAAGTTCTGGGAGTTGGTCATACCGAGTGCTGATTGGGAGTATCAGCAAAGCACCGTTAGCCGTTCGGAGCTGTACGCCGGGCGCGAAAACATCCTTTGGTGGGAGCAGGGATCTGGGGCTTTGACTGCGAGTTCGGCTGCCAGAATCCAAGGACTTGGTGCACTAGGAAAGCAAGGCGTCGCGATAACGCAAACTCGAAGTTTGCAATCAACGCTGTTCACTGGACATCTCTATGACAACAATGTGGCGGCACTGGTTGTCAAGAACTTAGATGAACTGGCCAGTGTATGGTGTTACGCTTCATCCTCGGGATTCGTCGATGAGGTTCGAAAATACGACGAAAAACTCGGTGTAACCAATGCTACCTTCCTGAATGTCCCATACGACCGTGCAAAATGGATGCAGACCGCGGCGGACAGTTTCCCGAATGGCCTGCCCGAACCGGAGAGCGAGAACCCGACGCAGTGGCTTTTCCACGGCTGGCCGGAGGAATCGACGACCCCCCTTCAAGTAGCGGTCGCACGGCTGCTGGGTTACCGCTGGCCGGCAGAACTCGACGACAAGATGCGCCTGAGCAAGCGGACGCGGGCGCTGGTCGAGCGGTGCGAGGAACTGGCCAAGTTCGCGGACGACGACGGGATCGTCTGCGTGCCGTCGGTACGCGGCGAGGAACCCGCGGCTGAGCGGCTACTGGCGTTGCTGACCGTGGCGGGCGTCAAACCGGAGAAAGTGCGCGAACTGGCCGGCAAGGCCGACCTCGACGATTGGCTCCGCGACGGCTTCTTCGCCGAACACTGCAAGCTGTTCCAAGATCGGCCGTTCGTGTGGCACATCTGGGACGGCCGCAAGCGCGACGGCTTCCATGCCCTGGTGAACTATCACAAGCTCTGCGAAGGCGGCGGCAAGGGGCGGAAGCTGCTCGAATCGATGACCTACTCCTATCTCGGCGAGTGGATCACCCGTCAGAAGGACGGCGTCAAACGCGGCGAAGGCGGCGCGGAAGACCGCCTAGCCGCAGCACTGGAAATCCAGAAGCGGCTGGAAGCGATCCTTGCAGGCGAGCCGCCATTCGATATCTTCGTCCGCTGGAAGCCGCTGGCCGATCAACCCATCGGCTGGGAGCCTGACATCAACGACGGGGTGCGGGTGAACATCCGCCCCTTCCTGGCATCTGACCTGCCCGCTGGCCGGACCGGCGCAGGCGTGCTCCGCTGGAAGCCCAACATCAAATGGACCAAGGACCGTGGCAAGGAGCCTGAACGCCCCAAGGCCGAGTACCCGTGGTTCTGGGGCTGGGACGAGAAGACCGATGACTTCATGGGCAGCAAGACCTTCGACGGCAACCGCTGGAATGATTGCCACTACACGAACAAAACCAAACAGCAAGCCCGGGAGAAGCTCGCCGCAGAGGGTGCGGAGAACAGGAGATCTAGAACGCCATGAGCACCATCAGATACGCACGGTTCTGGAAATGTGCGCTGCAACTCAATCCCTGGGACTATGCAGCGAAATTCCGTGGCAAAGCCCACGGATTGAATGAATCCGCCTACAATGCAGAGGTGTTGCAGGTGTGTCAGTCGGAGGACATCCGCGTGGTAGGTATTGCCGACCATGGGTGCGTGGATGCACTGGGTGCGCTCCGGCGAGTTTTGGCCAGCAGCGGCATCACGGTGTTTCCCGGATTTGAGATCGCCTCTTCAGAGAAGGCTCATTTCGTATGCCTGTTTCCAGAAGACACTACTGTTCAACAACTCGAACGGTATTTGGGGAACTTGAAGCTTCTGGACCCGAAGGAGGGTGTGCGGCCGTCCTCGCTAAGTGCCGAGCAACTCTTGGAGGAGGTCCATAAGCTGGGAGGTTTAGCCTACGCCGCACACTGCACGGACGACAGCGGGATTTTGCGCCTTAAGCTGAACCATGTCTGGCAGAATCCACACCTCCAGGCCGCTCAGATTCCTGGCACCCTCGACGAGCTGAAGACCGACGAAGGGAATTCTCACCGTCAGATTCTTCTCAATAAGGATCCCAATTATCGGCGTGATCGCCCACTCGGAATTATCAACGCGCGGGATGTCGCTGAGCCCAGCGATCTTCGTATGCCGCAGACATGCTGCCTTGTGCGCATGACCCAGCCGGGCTTCGAGGCCTTTAAGCAGGCCTTCCTTGACCCCGAATCACGTGTACGACTGTTGAGTGATCGGGAAGAACGGTTCTTTTCCCGGCTGGAGGGTGTCCGGTTCACCGGTGGTTATTTATCCGGTGTAGATATCCAATGGTCGGGGCATCTGGACACCATCATTGGCGGGCGCGGAACAGGCAAGACGACGCTTCTGGAATGCATTCGCTATGCGCTGGAGCTAGAACCCATCAGTGACCGAGCGAAACGGACACACCGAGAGATTGTGAAGCAGAACCTCGGCCCCGGACGTGTCGAGATCGACATCCGCTCCTTCGCAATGCAAGGGCGCAAGTTCACCATCTCACGTCGCTATGGCGAGGCCGCGATTGTATGCGACGAATCAGGAAATACCTCTACATTCAGGCCATTGGACCTGCTTCCGAGACTGGAGATCTTCGGGCAGAACGAGATCTTTGACATTGCTCAAGACGAGGGCGGGCTGACGCTCCTTCTGCGGCGCTTTCTTTCCAGCGGGGATGCAACCGACCAGCGACCGACCGAGATACGGAACAAGTTGCGGGATAATGCGAAGCACTTAATGGACGCTCGGGGCAAACTCGCTGAGATCGAGGACCAGGTTGAACGTCTGCCAAAGTTGGAGGAGCAGGCCAAGCAGTTCCGGGACATTGGTCTCGGGGAGAAACTGGCGCTTGTTCCGAAGTTGGAGAAAGAGAAACAGCTGGCATTGCGCGTTAGGGAAGAGCAACGCAACTTGGAGGAAGCCCTCACCGGCCTGCAAGATGCCTTGCCCGATACGACTTTTCTCGGGGACGAAGCCACAAAGAGCTTGCCGCACGCTGAAGAACTCAGGGGAATTCGAGAGCTCCTCACAGCGCTACGCACCGAATTCGAAAGCCTGATTGCCGATGTCAGGCAGAAAATTAACTCCTCCAATACTGCAGTCAATGAGAGGCTGGCTGTTTTGAGCAAGGCGATTGCCGGGGATGAAGCTGCCCTGGAGAAGCAGTTTGCCGAGATTCCGGCACTTGAGGGCCGTTCCGGTCGAGAGATCGGCTCAGCGTACCAGCAAGTGCTTAAAGACATCGAACGGATTAGGCCGTTGAAGTCCGGTCGTGACACCCGACAGAAGCTGGTCGGCGCGCTGCGCAGGGAACGCGAAAACCTTTTAGCTGACCTCTCAAAGGCAGTTGCCGACATGGCCGCGGAGATTGACGTTGAACTGAAGTCGCTGCGCAAGAAGTTGGTGGGCAAACTCAAGCCGCATGTCGATCACGCTGCCAACCGCAGAGCACTGAAGGACTTCCTCTTGGCATGTGATCTGGAAGGCGTGGGTGAAAAGAGATTGCTGTGGCTTGATGAGGCGGATGATTTTTCGCCCATCAAGCTCGCGCAGACGATCCGACAAGGGCCGGAAGCACTAAAGAGCGCGGGCTGGGGGATCACGCCCGGCGTTGCAGAGGCGCTGGCGAAACTGCCGGAATCCAAGCTGCTGGAACTCGAAGCTTTGGAGTTGCCGGACATCATCCGGCTGGATCTGAACATTTCACATGGCGACAAAGAGGACTACCGCCCGATTGGGAAGCTCTCGACCGGTCAACAATGCACGGCTGTGCTTCACTTGCTCCTGCTCGACAATCGAGACCCCCTGATCGTCGATCAGCCCGAAGACAATCTGGACAACGCGTTCATTGCAGAACGCATCGTCAGTGAACTCCGAACCACAAAACTTGGCCGGCAGTTCATCTTCGCGACACACAATGCGAACATCCCGGTGTTCGGCGATGCCGAGTGGATTGGCGTACTGCAAGCGGGCGAAGACCAGGCCAGCATGCCAGATGACTTCCAGGGTGCGGTGGACGTTCCTGAGATCCGAGGGCAGGCCGCATCCATCCTGGAGGGAGGACGCGAGGCGTTCATTCAGCGCAAAGAGAAATACGGTTTCTAAAGCGGAGGTGACAGATGCTCAAAGCCGAACTCCTGGAAATCATAGCGTCGGGCGAGAGCTCAGGCGTCGAGTTTAAGCGGGACGACGTGCGCCCCGAACAGATCGGGAAAGAGGTTGTTGCGATGGCCAACTTCAAGGGGGGGCGACTTCTGCTTGGCGTCGAGGACGACGGGACGATCAGTGGGATTCAGCGCCCGGACACCGAGGAATGGGTGATGAACATCTTCGCTTCCAAAATCCACCCTATGCTGCTGCCCTTCTACGAAGAGGTGGCGATGGACGATGGAAAGCGCGTGGCCGTGGTGACCTTTGCTGAGGGACCAAGTAAACCTTACGTTCTCAGGCATGAGGGACGAGAAGAGATCTACATTCGGGTGGGCACCACCTCTCGTCGGGCAACCCGCGAACAACAGGCGCGCTTGCATGAAATCGGCGGCATGTTGCACACCGAATTGCTACCGGTCTCTGGCGCTGGACTGGACGCGCTTGACCGACAACGTCTTTCCGATTTCCTGCAACACATCACGCGAGATCCCTCGCTGCCGCAGTCAGACGCCGAATGGTGCCGCCGTCTGTCCGCTCTCGGCTTCTTGGCCGATAGCCCCGGAGGCGTACCCGTCTGTACGATTGCGGGGATGCTGCTCTTTGGTCAGTCCCCACGACGGTTTCTGCGTCAGGCCGGCATTCGAATGATGATCTTTGAGGGGAAAGAGAAGTCTTATGACGCGCGCTATGACAGGGTTCTTGACGGTCCAATTCTTCCTCTATGGACTACGTCCGGCGAAAACAGGCGTGTCCGCGCGGGTGACGGACTTCTCGACATGGCTGATTCAATCCTGATGCCCTTTGTTACGAACCAGAGCGGTGAAATCGGCGAGGGCTTTCGCAGAGAGGCAGCGCCCCGTTTTTCTCCTGAAGTCATCAGAGAGGTCCTGCTGAATGCAGTCGCCCACCGGGACTGGACGCGATTTGCCGATATTGAGTTCGTCGTCTATTCCGACAGGTTTGAAGTGACCAGCCCTGGGCCATTGCCCAACATGATGACGATTGAGAAGATGATCGCAGGGCAGCGGTCACCACGAAATCCTCATCTTGTGGATATCCTCCGGGACTATGGATACGTCGAGGCGCGAGGGATGGGCATTCGTAGTAAGGTAATCCCACTCGTTCGTGCAATGACCGGTCGCGACCCAATCTTCGAAGAGACAGACGACTACCTGAGGACCATCGTGCCTGCAGCCGGAGCCATCATATGAAGGATAAAACGGTACTCCTTGAGGCGGTTCGCGCCTCCCTCTCCCACGCCGCCCGATACAACCCCGGCGACGTGGTTGCTCCAGTGGCGGTGCTATGGACGGACGCAGATGGTCAGTGGCGGCTGGTTGTGGAGCAACTGCGCGGGCTTATGCCCGAACTGCTGACGCTGGGAGACTTCGAGCCGGCGACGCGGACCGGACCGGCAATTTGGCTGCGGTGTGTAATCGAGCCAGCAGTGCGGGCGGACAAGTTTCCCAACCTCGTCTGGCCTGACACCGTGCCGGTAATCTACATGCCGGGCGTCAGCCGCCAGACGCTCCGAGCGGTCGAGGAATGTCGCGATGCGTTCAAGCCGCTGGTCGAGCTTCAGTACCGCGGGACGGTCTGGACGCAGAAGAACGGCAAGGACTGGACGGTCCGCGCATTCCTTGTGAATGACGAGGATGGTCTGGGGCTGGACGTGGCCGAAGACAAGCTCACCCTTCAGGCGATGAAGGGCGCTCTTTCGCACTTGGCGGTGACGCCGGTTGCGCGGCTGCAGGACCGACGGCTGGAGGCGGACGATTTCGACAAGCTGATGATCGGCGACACGCCGCGTGATCTGCTCCTTTGGCTAGGTGACCCGGAAGGCATGCGCGGGCAGTGGGACGAGGCGAAGTGGTTGGCGTTCCGCAGCCGCTGTTCGCAGGATTACAACTTCAATCCCGAGGAGGACGGCGAGATCGGTGGCGGCGAAAAGCTCGGGGAGCGTTTGGACGCGTGGTACGGCGTGTGGCAACGGTTTACCGAGTCGCCAGCATTGTATCCGGGAATACCGGATCTGCTACGGCGGGCGAAACCGAAGGGACAGTTGATCTTCGATAAGGACCCTTGGCCCGATGAAAACGACGCGATGGAGAATGCGCTGCGGGCGGCACTGGTAGAAGTAGGCTCGATGAAGCCGGCCGACGCACGGCAGCGCCTGCAGCAGTTGGAAACCGAGCACAGCTCACGCCGCAGCTGGGTATGGGCGCGGCTGGGCATGTGCCCTCTGGCGAACGCGCTGGGGCACCTGGCGGTGCTGGCCAAGCGTACCGCAGCAACGCTAGGCGGCGAGTCGGCCGAAGCAATGGCCATGCTGTACACCGAGGGAGGGCATCTTGCCGATGATGGGGCGATTAGGGCGCTGGCGTGCATTAAGAGGGCGGAAGACGCCGCAGCCGTCCAAGCGGCCGTGCGATCCGTCTATCTGCCATGGCTGGAAGACACTGCCCGTCACTTCCAGCAATGCCTAGCGATGAAAGCCTTGCCCACGGTGGCGCAGCAAAAAGGCGTCGTGGGCGAAACGGGTGAGTGCATCCTTTTCGTGGACGGGCTGCGGTTCGATATCGGCCAGCGGCTCATGGTGATGGCTACTGAAGCAAAGCTGGAGGTGTCCGCAGGTTGGCGCTGGGCGGCGCTGCCCACGGTCACGGCGACGGCCAAACCGGCGGCATCGCCAGTTGCGGAGAAAACGCACGGCGGGCACCTGGGGACCGATTTCTGCCCGAAACTAACCGACAACGACGAGGGGCTGACCGCTGACCGTTTCCGCAAGCTCCTTTCAGCAGCGGGCTACCAGGTACTCGGCTCGGCTGAGTCAGGCAATCCGATGGCGAAGGACGCCCGTGGCTGGACGGAGTACGGCGAGTTCGACAAGCTCGGACACGATTTTCAGGCGAAACTGGCAACGCGAGTCAACGATCATTTGGAGCTTCTGCTCGAACGGGTACAAGGACTGCTGGAAGCCGGCTGGAAGCGAGTGCGCGTTGTGACCGATCACGGATGGTTGCTAGTACCCGGCGGAATGCCGAAAGTGCAACTGCCGAAGTACCTGGCCGAGAGCCGCTGGTCGCGATGTGCGTCGATCAAGGATGGTTCTCACGTCGAGGTGCCTGTCGCCGGCTGGTCATGGAATCCGCAGGAGCAGTTTGCCTACGCGCCAGGGGTGCACTGTTTCGTGGCCGGGCAGGAATACGCCCACGGCGGCGTGAGCCTGCAGGAGTGCCTGGTTCCCGTCCTGACGTTTGCATCGACGGGCGCTCCGGCCGGCGTGGCTGTTACGATGAGCGAAGTCCAGTGGGTAGGTCTGCGGTGCCGGGTAAGTGTTGAACCTGCGGCGGAAGGACTAGTCGCCGACCTGCGAACGAAGCCCAACGTTTCCAGTTCAAGCATCACCAATCCCAAAGCCCTGGATGCCAACGGGAAGGCGGCACTGCTGGTTGCTGACGATTCTCTCGATGGGACGATGGCTAGCCTGGTGATTATCGATGCGTTCGGGCGCGTGGTCTGTAAACAAGCCACCACCGTTGGAGGTAACAAATAACATGGAACTCGACCATCTGGATCGACTTGCTGCTTCGGCCTTCGATGGCTTCCTCGTTCGCAAGGACCTGGTGCGGCGGTACAGCCGGCAGTATCCGGTGCCTACGTACGTCGTGGAATTTCTGCTCGGGCGATACTGCGCAACGGTTGACGAGCAGGAGATCGAAGAAGGGCTAAAGATCGTCGAGCGGCAGTTACAGGATCGCACGGTCCGCACAACCGATCAGGAGCTCTTCAAGGCAAAGGCTCGCGATAAAGGTTCTGTGAAGTTGATCGACATCGTCAAGGCTCGGCTGGACGCGAAGACCGATTCATTCCTGGTGGAACTGCCGAGCCTGGGATTGCGGGACGTGCGGATTGCAGATACGCTCGTTCAGGAGCACGAGCGGATGCTGAGCGACGGCTTCTATGCAGAGGTGACGCTGACTTACGATGCTGCGATTGCGGAGGAGACACATGGCCGACCGTTCGCCATCCAGAGCCTGCGGGCAATCCAGCTATCGAAGTTGGATGTGCTGGAAAGGCTCAGGAAGGGCCGCGGACAGTTTACCACGGCCGAGTGGAAGGACTTCCTGCTTCGCTCGATCGGCCTGGAGCCCGCGGCAATGACGGACCGCGCGAAGATGGTCGTGCTGCTGCGAATGGTTCCTTTCGTGGAGCGGAACTGCAACCTCGTCGAACTCGGCCCGCGCGGGACCGGCAAGAGCCACCTATTCCAGCAGATTTCGCCCTATTCTCACCTGATATCAGGCGGCAAGGCGACAGTTGCCAAAATGTTCGTGAACATGTCCAACGGGCAGCGCGGTCTGGTGTGCCTGTATGATGTGGTGTGCTTCGATGAGGTGTCAGGCATTTCGTTCGACCAGAAGGACGGCGTGAACATCATGAAAGGTTATATGGCCGCCGGCGAGTTCTCCCGCGGCAAGGACAGCATCCGGGCTTCCGGCAGCATCGTCATGGTGGGTAACTTTGATGTGGACGTGGCGCAACAGCAGCGGATCGGCCACTTGCTCAGCACCTTGCCGCCTGAAATGCGCAACGACACGGCCTTCATGGACCGCATTCACGCCTATGCACCCGGCTGGGACTTCCCGAAGCTCAAGGCCGACGACCACCTCACCGACCACTTCGGATTGGTGACCGATTTCCTGTCCGAATGTTGGACGAACCTACGCGAGGGCACTCGGATATCGGCATTGCAAAACCGGGTGCACTGGGGTGGGGCGCTGAGCGGTCGCGACATTGAAGCGGTGAACAAGACCATGAGCGGTTTGCTCAAGCTGTTGTTCCCAGATCCTGACGCCGCGATTCCCGACGAGGAGCTGGAGGCGGTCGTACGGATCGCCCTTGAGGCGCGGCGGCGGGTGAAAGAACAGCAGAAGCGGTGCTTGAAGACTGAATTTCGCAACACTCATTTCAGCTACTTCTTGGGCGTAGACGGCGTGGAACAATTTGTTTCGACGCCAGAGTTGCACAGCGACGAAACCATTGAAGCCGACCCGCTGCCTCCCGGACAGGTGTGGGCAATCAGCCCAGGCGGCAGGGAGGCACCTGCTTCCCTCTACCGCATCGAATCTACCTGCGGGCCGGGCAGCGGTGTCAAGATCCTAAACGCGCCCGTGCCGCCGGCCTTTCGCGAGAGTGTCCGGTACGGCGAGCAAAACCTCTATTCACAGGCCAAGGAACTGGTCGGAGACCGCGACCCACGCGGCCACGAGTTTTCGGTGCAGTTGCGGGCGATGGATGCGGACCGGTCCGGGCATGGCCTGGGCTTGCCCGCACTGTTGGCGCTATGCGGAAGCCTGATGGAGCGAAGCACGAAAGGCGGCCTGATCGTTGTGGGTTCGCTCAACTTGGGCGGTTCGGTAGAGATGATCCCTAACCCGGTCGCCGTGGCCGAGTTAGCGGTCGAGAAAGGCGCTGCCCAGCTTCTAATGCCAATATCAGCAAGAAGGCAACTCCTAGACCTGCCGGACGAAATGGCGACCAAGGTGAACATCGTGTTCTATGCGGACCCGGCGGACGCCTTCATGAAAGCAATCCTCGAATAAGGTGCTAACAGGGAAGGTGACATCGGGCTGATCGTATCACCTGCAGGCTTTACGTCAGAAGCGGAGTGCGAGATCCGGTCATCGAACAAGCACATCGAGATAATGGACCTTGAGCGGGTGATCACGCTCTGGCAGGAACATTACGATAAGCTGAGTCAGGCGGGAAAGATGCTCTTGCCCCTTGTCAAGGTGTTCTTCCTAGCACCGGCGGAAGAATGACACGATAGACCAGTCCCTGGCAAGCGGGGTGCGCCAGAACCTGGATGATCTCGGACATCCAAGCATGTGGAGTGCCGAGTGCAAACCGGAGGGAATAGTCTATGCCTGACATTCGATTTGATACCGAGAAAGAACTCATTGCTGAGCTAATGCAGAGCAAGGCGTATACGGAATTCAAGCAGAAGCATTTGCAGCCAAAAATCGATCGTGAAAAACGAGCGTGGATGCTTCTTGAAGAGCATAAGGGGCATCACACCAGGGACACCTTGAACAAGATTTTCGATACCGTTGACCTTGACGACAACAACAAGCGCTGGTTCGGAATGCTTCTGGCGACCCCCAATCGAAACCTGATCCTGGCCACCGAGCCAGAGACTATCAATCAGTGGTTGGGGAATCTCCTGTTTGCAGGTGCCGGGCCAGAAGCAGCCTTGGACTCTTGTTTGAAAAGGATGAAGATCAAAGGTGCCAGCAAGGGTTTGGCTACGCTGTTGCTCTATCTGTCTGACCCGCACAAGTTCAGCATTTGGGTCAACGCAACGCAAGAAGGTTTGAACGTCTTGAGCCGCATCGGTGAGTTCAAAGGGAATGATTGGGGTAAGAATTACACTCAGTTTAACAAGGCGGCTATTGATTTCAGGACGCAGTACAGTTTCCAACCGCAGGAAGTGGACTGGGTGCTTACCTACATCGGCACATATCTCGATGCTGAGGATAACCACTTCCTTATTAGCGAGGACGCCCTGGACACGAAAGATGTGGCGCTTACTGTCGATGATGAGTCGGACCTTGATGATGTTGTCGGCCAGCCAATGGAACTTCAAGTTATGCGCTGGACGCCGACGAACGAGATGGGAGTAGTTGCCCTGTTCATTGAGTTTCGCAGAGAGCTCGGTTTCCCTCTCGTTGAGGTCATCAGAACCAGATTCCCAGATGCGGCTGTATTTGAGGATGCATCCAAGGGCTACGTGCGCAGGTATATCGAGTTCGAGTTCAAATCCAGTGGTTTCAAGGCCCATCTGAAATCCAAGCGCCAGTGCCACTATGTGATCTGCTGGGAGCACGACTGGAAAGACTGTCCCATTCCCGTTATCGAGCTGAGGCTGTTGATCCCTGCCATACTGTCAAAAAAGCAACGTGGGGGATAGGGCCCTCACAATTCTCGCATCTAAGTTGCGGCGCTTCGCCAATTGGAACGCGGCGTACAGTTACCAATTGATCTCCCGCATGACGGCGCGATCCGCCCCGCCCACGTTCTGATCATAAGTCCAAATTCAACGTGCGGATGGCCGTGGGCAATGCACGTCATTGACCCCGGCATCAAAGGGTATCGAGATGGGCTCCAGGCAATCCCATGCTGCGGTGCAAACTTCCAGCCGCTCATGCTTGCCAGGGATTCCAGTCCTACGGTAGACCTGCGAAACCGGTAAGAAACAGTCGAGTCCGCGCTAAAACCAGGGTGCGGGGAAAAACAGGCATGCAGGGCAAGACACGGTTCCTTGTTGACCAAGAGCGCGAATCGTGGATAATATCAGATAGCATCAGGAGTGGTCCGAGAGTTGTCGGACCCGGCAACCGGTCAGGAGACGCACGGTGCCTTGAGCGCTGAAGCGCTCGATGCGCGGAAGAAGTTCCGAACAAAGTCTCCCCCGAAAAATGAGCCGCGCTGATGCGCGGCTTTTCTATTTTCGGCTCCTGGTGCATGTGACCTCGACCAAAAGGAGCATGCATCATCATGAATGATCGTCAGAATCCACAGCAACTATCTGCAACATCCTACCGAATCCCCCGACAACGACTATCTCTGATTCGTGATGGCTCTCTCCAGAGTACCTGGAAGCGCTTCAGCGGCTCTCACGAAGTATTTACCTTCGCACAGGAGAAACTTTACGCCGATGCCGATCGCGAGCAATTTCACGTCCTCACACCTATGTCGTGGACGACATAGTAGGTACTATGTCTCCTTCCGGACTATGTCGCGCGATTCGAGAGCCCATTGGCAGTCAGGGCCAGACACAAGCAGTACTCGATGTGAAGGCGCCCGATCGCACGACATAGTCTGGTAAGGACTAGAGGCTGTTAAGAAAGTGAAGGAGCGCATCGTCGGGTCGAAATCGGCTTACCCTGCCATCCGGCGGCGCCGTCTTGGCGAGCGCCTTCTCCTTCATGGCCAGTGTTGCCTCCACGTAGATTTGGGTTGTTTCCACGGATTCGTGACCGAGCCAGAGAGCGATCACAGCCAGATCCACGCCTTCTTGAAGAAGATCCATGGCAACGGTGTGTCGGAATACATGGACGGTTACGCGTTTCTGTATTAGCGACGGGCACACCTTCGCGGCCGCCGCACAATGCTTGGATAACATGTACTGAACACCGTGGACGGTGAGACGTTCGCCCCTGGCATTGGGAAACAGCAACTGCTGGCTGCCTCTTTGCGGTTCTCGCATCCAGGCTTTCAGCACTGACACTGTCGGTTTCGCCAATGGTGTGCATCGTTCCTTGCGGCCTTTTCCGATCACCCGGACATGAGCTCCAGCTTCCAGCAAAAGATCCGGGCGTTTGAGTCCGGTCATTTCCGAGAGCCGTAGACCCGTTTGTGCCGCCATGAGGATAAATGCGTGATCGCGGCGCCCACGCCAAGTTCTCTGGTCGGGAACTGCGAGCAGAGCGTCCACTTCCGGCCTCGATAGAAAGCGGACCAAGGTCCGGGTGAATCGTTTGCTGGGAATGGCAAGCACGCGCTGGATCTGCGCGGAATGATGCGGCGCTTCAAGGGCTGCGTAACGAAAGAACGAGTGAATCGCAGTCAGCCGCAAATTCCGACTCCGCACGCTCAGCCCCTGATTCTTCTCCAGGTGATCGAGGAATGTTGCAATCAAGGGGGCATCGAGTTGTTCGAACATCAGGTTTGATGGCGCCTTATGAAGTCGCTGTTCGGTGAACTTGAGCAATTGACGAAAGGTGTCGCGATAAGAACTGATCGTGTGGGGACTTGCCTGACGCTGTTGCGTCAAACGCTGGGTGAAGAAGTGTTCCAAAAGCGGCGCAAGACTGGAAGGAGTCGTCATGGTTTTTCCTCCCATCGGTGCTCGAGGCGGGCCATCGCCTCATGCATCAGTTCAGGCCAACTCTGTAGATACCAATAGGTCTCGTTCAGGTGCACATGGCCGAGATAGGTGGATAAGACGGGTAAAAGCCGCTCGGCATCCTCTCCCCTGCGGTACCAGTTCAGCAAGATCAGCAGAGCAAATCGGTGACGGAAATCATGAAAGCGCGGGCCCTTGCTATCTGACGGGCCGCGCAATCCAGCCTGCCGGGATAGCGCGATAAATGTTACATGAACCGTCCTGTCATTTAATCGGGTGCCGAGACGGGATAAGAACAGATGAGGCGATGTTGATCTTCCCGCCGCAAAACGGTCGCGCCGCGCGATGTAATCAGCAAGTGCTTCGCAAGTTGAAGCGTGCAAAGGCACGAGCCGAGACTTGCCAAACTTACCGCTGCGAATCGTTAGCACAGCCGCGTCGAGGTCGACGTCTTGAAGTTCAAGGTTGAGGGTTTCCCCAACACGCATGCCTGAAACGCTCAGCAGACCTATCAGGCAATAGTAGGTCCACGGCTGCAATGGCGTCAGGGGACGCATCTTGAGCGCGGCATTGAGCAAGGCCTGGATTTCAGCATCCGAATAGATATACGGCCGGATGCGCGTGGACGGCTGCGGCAACAGCCCATTGGGTGGAATCTGTGTTCGAGGGTCGGTCGCGCTCCGGTGACGCGCGAAGACCCGGACAAAACCCAGCCTCCGCGCCCACTCGGTAGGTAGAGCGGTGGGGGCCTGCGCCCAACTGAGAGCTAATTCGTGGGTAATGTAGGACGCATTGCGTTGCTCCATGAACGTAACAAAGTCCAACAGCCTTGCGCCATCCTCGCGCAGTTTGAATCCCAGGCTGCGGCGCAGGCTCAAATACTGCTGCAGGGCCTCTCGAAGTGTGTTCATTGCACACCTCCTGGCCAGGACAACGCGAGCTTGCGTAATGCATCGATATCCACCTTGGCGTAGATCTTCGTGACTTCAATACTCCGATGGCCCAGCAGTTCGCCGATTTCTTTTAGAGAGCTGCCATGATGGAGCATCTGAGAAGCGAGGCCGTGGCGGAACTGATGAGATCCCCGGGTCGGCGCCTCGACGCCTGCGCGTTTAATGGCATAGTGGACTATGCCGCCAATGGCCGGCGAACCTCGAAAACCGCGAAAAGGAGCCATGCACCGCAAAAACAAACGTCGGCTTGTCGAGGGCGGTCGCCCGTGACGCAGGTATGCGACAATCGCCTCGCCCACGTCTTGCGGCAATGGGTACAGGGCTTCCCGTCCTTTGCCGCGCACCTTGAGTGATCCGGAAATCCAGTCAATGTCTTCAATCTCGAGGGATGCGATTTCGCCCGATCGCAACCCTAGTCTTGCAAGCAGGAGCAGGATCGCATAATTGCGAAGGCCTTTGCCATGTCCTCGCTCGATGCTGGATAGCAACTTGCGGGTCTGATCCTCGGAGATCGCCCTTGGAATGCCGCTCATCGACCAGCTGGCGACCTTCGGGACAGAGGCAGCCAGGTCCGCGGTAATCGCACCACGGTAGTGAGCAAACCGAAAGAACGATCGCAGCGATATTGCGATAGCCTTGGGTCGCACGAAATGGGTAGGCGACGATTCTTGCTGTATAAATCCGGTAACATCATCGGCCCGCAGGTCTGTCAGTACTATCGGATCGTCACCGAAACATTTTCTCAGAAACAAACGGACGTACAACGTGTATTGCGATACCGTGGTCACGGCCAGTCCACGTTGATCTTGCAGATAAGTCTCGAACTCCCGCAGGCACTGCTCGACCGGCGTGGTAGGTTCCGGATTCGGTTGATCTACGGCGATGATTCCTTGGTGTCTCAAAAACTCCATAAACTGCTTCAGAGAGGGGCTGTCGCCACCGTGGATCGGCCTTTGACGCCAGAGATGTCGCAGGTATTCCGCCGGATGTTCCGAGCTGACCTCTGTGACGCTGACATCTTTCCGCTGAAGCCATTGACTAAAGTCCGCCGCCAGGGCAACTCGGCGGCGCACGCTATGCCGCTCATATCCTTGATCAAACGCCCATGCGCAAAACGGCTGGACGTAAGCGGCAAGCGGACCTCTTGGTGGCTGGATTATGAATACTGGTTCGTTGGGGATGTATCTGTATTTCATGGTTGGCTCCTTTCGCCTGGAATTGAACTGGTTTAAGGAGCCAAGACTATATCGAGTCGAGCTACGGAGTCTGCAAGCTCAGTCAGGCTGCAACAAATGTTGAAGACATAGTCTGGAAGGAGACATAGTTATGCTTGACAGCAAAAACAGACTCATCGGCATCAACCTCGTGAGTCAGGGCTCTCTCAGCAGTTCGGTGGTATGCCCACGCGAGGTTTACAAAGCAGCGATACTCGCCAACAGCGCCGCCGTAATCTTCACGCACAACCATCCTTCGGGGTGTCCTGAGCCGAGCCATGAAGATCGCAACTGCACGTCGAGGCTCTGTGAGGCTGGGAAGGTTTTGGGCATCCGAGTTCTGGACCACGTTGTTGTTGGCCAGGAGGCATTCTTCTCATTCGCGGACAGTGGGCTCTTGGGAGGCTGATCATGGATAACCAGGATCTCGATGATCGAACTCTTGCGTCAGGGCAGGGCATAGGCGGCAACGCACGCAATGGTTTATCCGAGCCTGATGCACAACGCCTGCCGGGGACATTGTTGGTCTTTAAACGACCAGGTCCAACTGACGAACATGCCATCCTGCAACTCAACCGCCTCGGGCCGCCGCCTTGTGCTGTCGCCAGGCGGAAGGTGCCGCAGCTCATTAGTAAACATGCGCCACGAAATTGGCGTCCCAGGGTTGGCACTCGGGTAGCAGGCCTCTCAGAGGGCCGAATCATCCAGGGAGTCGTCCTGGGAGTAAAGGCCAAACCGTGGCAAGCTGCCACATTTTGTCGACACAACTTCTACGGGTGCTGGCTTCTGCTCGATTCTGGAAAGAAAATAGTTGCCAATGAACTGCGGCCAATCCTCGAAGTTCGAACCGGTTCATGACAGGAGCAAAGAATGTCAGACGACAACAAAGGTCCAGAGGATAAAAGCGAGATACGGCTTCAAGAAATGTTCCAGGTCTTCGGCAGGAAGCAGGAATCAGACAAACCGCCGCTTGAGTCTCTGTCGCCTTCCAGACGGCTTGTCCCTAACTCGCCCCTGACCAAGGAAGAATCGAACGTGGTGTTTTGGGGCGGACTGCCGGTTTTATGGGATCAAGCCCGTGCCACCGGACGATCCGATCTACCAACAGGGCTGGTCGATCAACTTCGTGCCGCGCTCCAAACAGAAATCCCGGCCGTCACCACAGGAATCGCAGCCCGGCACGGAACCAGACGATCCGAAAGGAGGGATATCCTCATGAACCAACCTGGGAATTTCGATGGGTTTATAACACCGGACGGCGAGCTGGTCTCGATTGAGGACGTGGACCAAATGCTCTCGGATTTATCTCAGCGCACGGAAAACACGGACGAGATCGTGCAAGCGCTTTGGGGCCTCGCCGGGGAGTGCGCCGCTGTGGGCCGGTTCGCCGCTGCCTACGGTTATTACCAGAAGATTCTCGTCTTGGTGGATACCACTGGTGAAAAGGCCGAGTGCCTGTTGGCCATGGGGCAGGCTCGTGAGCAATCAGGTGACCACAAAGCTGCGTTGGACGTGTATTCCAGGGCGGCTGAATTGCCCCAGGAACCGGACCTTGTCTGGTATTTCCTGCATAACAACTATGCATACTGCCTCAATCTGGAAAGCCGGTATCAGGAAGCTGAGGCGCACTGCCGTGCTGCAATCGAGATCGATTCCGAGCGTCATAACGCGCACAAGAACCTCGGTATTGCTCTCCAGGGCCTGGGAAGATACTGCGATGCTGCGAGGAGTTTCATTACTGCGATGGTGGCGTGTCCAGAAGATCATCGCGCCCTTGGGCATCTGGAGGATCTTGTCGCTGCTCACGGGGAAATTCTGGAGCAGGAGCCGGGCCTATTGGACCTGCGGCGGGGATGCCATGAGGTAGCCGGATCTACAAGAGGAAAACCCAGCCTTCAGTAGCCTTGACTGGGCTCAAACGACCGGGGTTACGAGGGCTTGGGATTAATCGCAACAAGTGAACATATTACCACGTATCGGAAGCTGCCTGCCTTCGGAAGGGGGGTGGCATCGGGTTGATTTTGCAGCTCATTTCTATCTGCTGCAGGTAGCAGACGAATTTGAAAATTTCCTATCCGGCAATATCGTTTGGGAGTAAGATCCCGTTTGTGATCGAACTTGGGCTCTGGAGCAGTTGCAGAAGACTGGCGAGGTTGTCATAACGCCCCATACCGAAAGCTGAGCCAGCCCTCACCGATGGACTCCAACTAGACTCCAATCCCCAAAGTCGCAACTCATTTGGACTATCCGTAGGAGTTAATCAATGAGCGAGTCCTCACAGTCAACGGGCACTCAGAGTAACCCATGGGTCGGACTCGATCCATTGCCTCCTGACGTGCACCGATCCTTCTGGAGCATTCTCGCCTGGCCCTTCGGCTGGTTCCACTCCACGTCCGAACGACGACTTGTGTTCTACCGCGGCGCTACGGCTCAGGTGCGTCCAGTGGGCAGATTTCTTCTTCCACTCTCGGAGGCACTAGCACGGCCTCAATCGACACGAAGACGACCCATCTTTCGAATCGGCTGGGTAGCGATGACGCCTTCTGTGCGGGAACTCCCAGTGGCCTCCATCTGGTCCCTGGATGGCATCGAGTTCACGGCCACGTTCTCCTTCGTTCTCACCCCGCTAGATAAGACCGCGGCAATTGCTCGGCTCGCCTGCGGCGGTTCAGAAGAAGAGAAACGCGTAGTAAACATTCTGCAAAAGGCCACTCAGAGCGTTCTCGTTGAAATGGATGCAGACATGGCCTTGGCTTCCCTCTCCGATGTGTTCACCCGCATCCAACACGCAGTCGAAGAGAGCCTCAGCGCAGTCGATCTTCCGTTTAGTGTTTTGGAGCCTCGTGTTGAATCATGTCGCCCGACCGATCCGGAAGTCGCCATGACCTCCCTTGAACGGCAGCGCCTGCGCTCCGAAGCCCTACTGGAAGCCGAGCGTAGCAAGCAGGCTTTTGAACGCGCGGAACGCGAAGCCCTCGCAAGGGCTCGCCAACTTGAAAACGAACGAAAGGAGAAAGAGGCCGAGCTGCAACGAGCCGACATGCAACGCGTTTTCGAGCTTAGGAAAATGATCTCTGAGGCCGAAGCAGCGATCGAGCGTGATCAGCTCAAGGCGACTGCCGCGCCAAAGATCCTGGAACTCACCGCAACTGCCGAGGCTGGACGCGATCGGATCAAAACGGCGGCTGCCGTTGACGCTGAGGGGCTCATTGAGGAGCAGCGGGTCAAGATTGCCAAACTGAAGGCCGAACTCGCTCGCACACCCGAGGGCCTCCGAGTTCTCTATCCTCAGCAGTCCTTTGACCTAGAGAAGGAGAGAGTGCGATATGCAACTACCATAATGACCGAACTTCGCGCCCTCTACGCAAATGGTGCGTTCCTCGGCGGGCAGTACACTGCTATGAAGCAGATCCTAGAGAAGACCATGAACGTTCAACTCCGAGAGTTTAACCTGCCCTCTCCCACGGAACCCCTCCTTGATCCGCTGTCCGACGGGCCTAAGGTTCAAGGGGACGCGCCAAACAAAGACGCTCCCACAACGGCACCGGGTCAGGGTCAACAGACGAATTCCAATAAGGAAGTGCGGAACGAGGAAACGCCGGCATAACACTCAGGGAACATTTGCCAACTGCCCGATAGGCGAGCGTGGAGTTTACACTCGATCCTGGCCTCTTTATTAAGCCGCTTATATTGCCCTGGAGCCTGCAGAGAGACCACCTGATGTCAGCGGAGGTGTTTATGACAAGGTTACTGACTCCTCAGGTGCGCCCACCTATGCATCCACCGTCCCTATCCTATCGCAGGATGCAAGGGATATTGGATAAAGGAATCTCAATTTCATAAGCCTCGATGGTGCCTTCAAAATCAATGACCTGCCTGCAGGTAACTATCTGATCTACGCCTGGCGGCAAGATGACTGGTTCCTGAATTGAGAGAGAATCCCAATCAGATCGATATTCACAAGGACAGAGTGCGAGGTCCAATCCGCTTGCGCTTGGTTGAGGCGACCAGCAAATAGACCAGCCCAATCTGTGTTCTCTACGCTCAGCCTCCGATCCGAGCTGGGCGCTCTTGAGTACCCCGCTTTGATAACGCCTCCGCTGCCAGGGCGAAGATGAAGGGCTTCCCAGTCCTGATTCTGATCCTGACGCTCGTGCGGCTTGTGCAAGCCTTCCAATCCGTATACAGCGCGAGACAATTCCAACAGGTTATACGATGGCCTGGATAGCTGTGGCCCGGCGATAACCGGGGACCAGTCGAAATCCACCCCGGCTTGCGCCTGGAGCAGCGTATCGCCAAAGCGGAGACCGAGGGGGCATCAGAGAAATCCACGGGGGCGTCCGGTGGCAGCGGCCTGTCCCCGGTTATGTATACCTTTGATAGCATTGCCGCCGACAAGGTCGCTGCCGCCATCATTCCCCCTGCGAAAGCATGATGCCCCTGGTTATACGGGCCCTGCCGCGCAATCCCTTGCCGCCGCCCGGTCAAGCTGAGCAGTATCAATCCAGAGAAGCTGCCCTACCTGACGCTGCACGCCGATCAGTCGAACCATCACCTTTGAACGCAGCAACCAAGCCTACTTTGTACAACCCGTTGGACGATAGCATTGCACCTTCCTGGGGTGGGTGTTTCCACGAGCGGCATCCATCATCCTGCACCGCAGGACAGGAATAATCCAGGGGGCCAGAACAGGAAAACGAGAATGATCCGCATCCCCCCGAGCCGGGGGGGGTTGACTCGATCATGATATCCTGGTTTTGCGGGGTGTCAGACAGCATAACGCCGCATGCCCTGGGCGCAACCAAGTGCAAGGAAAGAAGCCGCAGGGCTGGGAGGAAACATGAGCAGGAGGGTTACCATACGGCTTGGCGATGAAGACTATGCGAAGCTCCAGAACCGGTGTCAGGCTATGAACCTCGATACCAGCTTCGTGGTTAAGGAGGCACTGGGCAGGTACTTCTCGGACAGCGGCACCACGTCCCAAGAGGCCAAGCCCGCCAGCACCAGTCAGGTCATGCCTGCCGAGGGATTCGAGCGCCTGGGACCCTACAGGGCCTGGAGCGGGGATCTCAGGGCGGAGCTGAGGAAACGGCTTCTGGAGATGCTTGCCCTCTCGTATGCCACGGCGGAGCAATTTCCTCGGACCAAGGGTGTCCGCGAAGTCTACATCGCTGTCCTTGATGCTTACTATCTGCTCAATGGTGTCGGACATGAACGATAATCGAATCTTTAATGGCAATTCGGCGGTCCAGCCAAGTGTGGACGGGGATGGACGTGGATGCCCTGGTATTCCCCGCCCGCTGGTGGAGGAGTGCATTTCAATTTCCCTGGCCGACCTGCGGCGATTGTATGGCCGCAAAGAGCTGTTTAAGGCCGCAGAGGATGCGCGGCCTGTTAGTTTCCAGATCCAACGAAATGCCTTCTCGGTTTACCTACTGGCGGAACCGCATCGGCTTCCCAGGCAGAACCGGGGTGTGTCCGACAGGGAAGTTACCCGGCTTTGGCTCGTCTGCATGGGGTGCCGCCGCAAGGTACGGAAGCTGTATACCTACCACAAATTCCCAGGATCGAGCGTCCTTCTGATGGCTCAATGCCGTAGCTGCCATGGCCTCACCTACATGAGCCAGAATTGCGGAGGCAACCGGTGGTGGCGCGAGATCGCCAGACCGCTCAAGCGATTAGTTCGGCGGCGAGAACGACTCATTGCCAGAAACCCGAGCGCGAAAATCGCGGCACAGATGAACCTGCTGGATCAATCAATTAACCTCCTTCGCCAACGTGCGCGACCGAAAACCCGTTCAAAACACCGGAATGCCGACGTGGACCCCGGCCACGCCTTGCGCGTTAAGCGGCCCTACCGTGAAATCAGCTTGCTAGAATCGCGGTAAATCATTCTTTTTGGCCCGGCGAACGCATAATTTCATCATTCCGGGGCCTACGACCGACCGCCCCCCCCGATTCACCTCACCCGAATTTTCCTGCATCGTCGTCTGTCGGTCCCCCCCAATAGCATGAAGGCAATGCTGCACCTTCAGAGGCGGTTGTCCGATTAGTAGGGATGGGGTTGGATCAAAGGGGGCCCGAACCGCTCTAAGTACTAGGGACTTGTGGTTCTCAAGACAGGATTCCACGAGAGAAAAAAGTGACTGACGAGGCTACGCGGGGCATGATTGCCTCAAGAAAACTGGAAGACATTCTTCAAACCAATCTCAATGAGTTTGCGGGCGATCAGCATCGATGGATGCTTGCAGCGCTCTCGATCTTTGGAAAAGCGGCGGTTTCTCTTCTCGACTCCCTGGAAAAATCAGACCGCGGCGTCTTTTGGGGCGGTGCATTTGTTACCTACAGACATCTAGTGGATTGGAACCGGCAGTCAGGAAACGGAGAAACGCAATGCACCGGTCTTGAAGTCTCCGAATCGGACATCCTTGACAGAACAACACTTTTGCAGAGATCAGATCAATACATTATCCGTCAGGCAAACCGGACCATACTTGAATTGTTGTCGCAGTCGAATGAGTACTGGATCGGCTTTCCAGCCAAATGTGGAGGCAACAATCTTAATGCCCGCATGAGGTCAGGCTCGAAACGGACGAGTGAATCTCTAGTTCACGATAGCGGCGACCCCGTTCTCCGGTTTGTTGAGGATATCGGCATTCCACCAGTCTTCCTGTTGTATGACTGGGAATTGGGAAGCATAGGGGGCTTGGCTTTTCGTTTCCTCCCGCTGATCTTGGACAGCGTGGCGCTACGTGCCTACTTCCCCGTGGAAGTGGAAGTTGTTCCTTTCTTTGAAAAGCACGATATCATCGGTCAATTGCCACGCATCGCCGATCGATCTCGAAATGAGTGGGGAGAGGTTTTTTACCGGCTGGATTCATGGGCAGGTAAACAGTATGGTGCTGCCTCTCCCATTGACTCTCTTCTATCGGCCTTGAAGTATCAGCCTATAGAATCATTGAGTTCATCGGGAGCGATGCCAGTACTCATCGATCCGACGCAGCTCAAAGAGTTTGCGGACAGCCTTCAGGAACGATTCTTGGCGAGCATGCGGAAGGAGTTGATGATCGTGCTCAGTGGTCATAGAAGCATTTTGCAGGAAGGTGATGTGCAGCCGATACGCATCGGCAGATCGACCAACGACCTGGAAGAGGAAAACACCTTCAAAAACGTTGGCGACTACTGGGAAACCTCCTACCAAGGAAAGCGGACGCTGCTAAGGGACATCGCTGGAGCGCACTACATAGCCTTTCTTCTGGCATTTCCTGACCGCCCGTTTCCCATTTTTGAATTGGATGCCGCTGTACGGCACCACGAAATAGGCAACGCTAGTAATCTGGACGAGGCAAGCTCGCCGAATGACGAGATTCTGGACTTGCGGTCAAAGAGGGAGTACCAAGCTCGTCTGCAGGAACTTGCCCAGGAGCGTGCCAGCGCTGAAAGAGACTACGACAACGCCCGGCTTTCCGCCATAGACGAAGAAACTCTGCAAATCCAAGATGTGCTCGATGCGGCGACCAGACTGGGTGGCAGATCGCGCAGGGCCAATTCACAAACTGAGCGAGCAAGGGTCAACATAACGCGCCAGATCAAGTCTGCAATAAAGAAAATCGAAAAGGATAATCCCGCTCTCGGCTCGTACCTGGCCTCGACCATCAAGACCGGATACGCTTGCCAATACAGCCCTTTGCCAGGCACCTCAATTACCTGGAATCTCTAAATCCCTTCCATTTCTGCATGTTCAGTTAGAAGGAACATTGTTCAAGCCATCTTCACGCCTATCTCAGCAGAAGCACGTTTAGGGCTGAGAAACAGATTTGAATTTGGAAACTGGGAGGAAAGGCAATGGATGAGGTGAATAAAGATCAAAGCGAAAACGTCGTATCACTAGCAGATCCGTTCGATCCGGCAAGGCTGCGATTATCGCAGGACTTCTGCTCAATGGTTGGGGTGAAGAAAGCGCTAATAACGGTCCCCGTTCGCAAGCCCGACCGCCAATGGTTTGTGCGTGTTCACCCGGACACGGCGTGGCGGTTAGAAACCGCAGTAATCGAAGTAAAAGAAGATCGAGAAACCTACCTCGTTGATCCGTCACTCTGGCAATTGGTACAGGGCGAGATTGTCCCGAAGGTACTCTTTACGGCAGTAAATCGCCAAGGCGTTGTTTTTCTATGGCCGGTTCGACTGGCTGGGGCAGATGGCCGCCATGATGAATGGAGCCGCTCTTCAATGGAGGCGGCACAGGAGGCCATGAAGGAGTGGACCAGGGTCGCGGCAAATATGTCGCTCGGCGCCTATGAAGTGTTTTTATCAACCGCCGATTTGCCCGAACCGGTGTGGCCGGAAACTACCTTCAAGGGCCTGCTGGAGATCGCCTTTAAGGACCGCTTCATTCGCACACCTGAGCATCCTGTCATCCGAAGGCTGCAGGGGAAAATCTGATGTTTATTGGAACTATGGACTACCGGGAAGTCTGGATCGTGGATTTCGAGTTCGCGGCGCCCGCCGGAGAGCGGCCGGCCCCAATCTGCATGGTGGCCTGGGATATCGTTTCCGGCAGGAAGATACGGCTGTGGCAAGACGACCTTGAAAAGCTTGAGGCGCCGCCTTACCCGATCACTGGAGACTGTCTGATGGTTGCTTACTATGCCAGTGCAGAGATTGGATGCCACTTGGCGTTAGGTTGGGCTGCACCCATAAACATTTTGGACCTCTATGTTGAGTTTCGGTGCACGACCAACGGCCGCGAGACACCCCGCGGCCGCGGTCTGCTAGGTGCACTCGCCTGGTTCGGGCTTGACAGCATCGCTGCCGTAGAAAAGGAGAGCATGCGTCAGCTTGCACTTCGCGGCGGTCCCTGGACCCAAGCGGAACGTGACGCACTCCTGGACTATTGCGAGTCGGACGTCTCTGCCCTGTCGCAGCTCTTTACCCGTATGCTGCCTCTACTTGATGTCCCGCGCGCCCTCCTCCGCGGGCGCTATATGGTTGCGGCGGCGAAAATGGAGGATGTTGGCGTTCCCATTGACATGTCGGCGCTGGCGACTTTGCGGGATAACTGGACGGCAATACAGGCCGGTCTTATCGATCGGATCGACCGGGATTATCAAGTCTTTGAGGGCCAAACATTTAAGAGTGATCGGTGGGCAAGTTGGCTTTCCAGACAGAAGATTCCATGGCCACTTCTTACATCCGGAGCACTTGCGCTTGATGATGATACTTTCCGTGAAATGGCGCGCGTGTATCCGGCGGTCGCGCCAATGCGAGAGCTACGTGTCTCGTTGTCACAGATGCGGCTGTCTGATTTGACGGTTGGCAAGGATGGCCGGAATCGATGTCTATTGTCTGCCTTCAGCTCTCGCACAGGACGAAACCAGCCCAGCAATAGCAAATTCATCTTCGGACCTGCTGTGTGGCTAAGAGGATTGATCCGGCCGGAGCCGGGCCACGGGCTGGCGTACATAGACTGGGCACAGCAAGAATTCGGAATTGCTGCCGCGCTATCCGGCGACGATGCGATGATCGAAGCCTATTGTTCTGGTGACCCTTACCTGGCATTTGGGAAACAGGCCGGCGCTATTCCGACGGATGGGACAAAGCAGACTCACGGATCGTTGCGGGAGCAATTCAAGGCCTGCGTGCTTGCAGTCCAGTATGGGATGGGGGCTGAGTCACTAGCCGCACGGATCGCGCAGCCCCCCGTCGTTGCACGCGACCTCCTTCAGCTCCACCATAAAACGTACCGCAGATTCTGGCGATGGTCCGATGCCGCGGTCGACTACGCGATGCTCCAAAGTCGCATCTCAACCGCTTTTGGGTGGACGCTCCATATTGGGTCGGAGAGCAATTCACGTTCCCTGCGGAATTTTCCCATGCAGGCCAATGGGGCGGAAATGCTGCGCCTGGCCTGCAGCTATGCAATTGGGTGTGGAATTCAAATCTGTGCCCCCGTTCATGACGCCATCTTGATTGAGGCACCACTGGATACCCTGCAATCTGCCGTGGAAGTCGCTCAGAAATCAATGGCAGGAGCGAGTGCAGCCGTCCTGGGCGGATTTGAACTCCGATCAGAGGCAAAGCTGATTCACTTTCCCGATCGATATGAGGATGAGCGCGGTAAGCGGATGTGGGCAACCGTTTGGGAGGTTGTGGACGAACATAGTAAGGTGTACCCCATTGTCTAGACAGAAAATCGATCTTCTTAAGGTGCTTTCGCTACCGGGTGTTTTTGTCTTGACATCAGAAAAAGAAAGACCAGTAGGGCCTGTGGGAAATGTGGGAAAGTCTCGCTGCTTTTTGC